>JBDTJJ010000340.1:0-8216 GCA_039935895.1 Bacteroidia bacterium
CAATTATTAAAATAAGATAAAGAAATAAAAAGAAAGGTTGTTTTTTCATATTCTAAAACAAATATATAAATACAAACTTTAACACAACTTTTAATTTGGAATTAATATTGCTTAAAAATATATTTTACTAGTATAGCAAACTGTATTATGAGAGGCAGCTATTGGTAGGATTATTCGTAAAGAAGTTTCGTTTTTAACAAGCTATTTTCTTATTCTATTCTTTTATAAACTTTGCCGTTTCAATTGTATTTTGCAAATACGCTTTAACAAAATACAGACCAGATGATAAGCCAGTAATATCAATAACAGATTGTATGGTTGTTATATATAATTGACCGTTTGCATCGTAAATTTCAATTTTATTGATACGTTTTTGATTCATTATCTGTATTGTATTAGTGGCAGGATTTGGATATAGTTTGAAACTTAATTTTTTCTCATTAATTGAATTTATTCCGCTAACAGAATTTTTCCATAAAGTTATGCCCGAATTATTAGCCACTAAAACAGGATAAATAGGAGATGTGTTCCACCAAATAGCCTGAGTTGTGCCGGCACCATTATCAACCGCCATATCTCTTACCAAATTAGAGTAAGAATTTGCACCAACATTTAGAGTTCCGTAAGCATCATAGTTATGTGTTATAGTATTAGCTGATTGACCTGTTTTTTGATAGGTATCAGTGTTGCTTAACCCAAAAGTGTATGGAAATACGAGTACTGTTCTATTATTAATAAAGTTTTGTACACCACTTGTTCCTACATTAAGAGCTAACTCTTCCCATACACCACTATTATATAAAGAAAAATTATAACTGACATTTACTCCTGAATTAAATTTCATGGCGAAATTTGCAGTAGGGTAGGCGCTAGCATATCCGGTAGAGGCCATATCTACAAAATCAACTGAAGCTCCAGAAGGAGAAGAAGTGGCTGCGCTTAAATTCCAGTTAACGTTAGCCCCACTAGGAGTTATATCAGATGAATTTACCCCGCTCAAATTGTAAATATCAAAACTTAAACCTGTTTGAAGGTCAGACATTTGAAGAGTTGATTGTGCTTTTATAGAATAGACACCCATAATAGCAACTACTGCTATAATTTTTGTACTTCTTGCATAGTTTTTAAGCATATTTTAAAGTATTAGTTTGAGTAAAAATAAGTATAGTTAAAAAATTAAAAAATACCACTTTAGTAGTATTTATGAATGGATTATTACGGTTTAAAACAACTAAATTAGTTTGTAGTAATGTTTTTATGCGAGATAATTAAAGTAAAGTAAGCCCATTTCGGATAAAACATAAAGTTTTGTATTACAACTTAACCTGTAAGGTAATGTAAAAACTTCTTGCATCGGCAGGAATTATACCTGGCCCTGGATAGCTATCAGCCCTGCGTGTAAAATACATATTATTAGTAAGATTATTAACGGAGCCATACACGCTAAAAATTTTATTAATTGTGTATTCGGCAGAAAGATCAAGTACAAAATAGGCAGGCACAATACCGTCGATAGCATTAGCTGTAAAAGGGGCATTGGTTGCATCGCTAAACTGGTAGCTTGTATAAGCGTATTGAAAGCTAGCTGCAAATTTCTTTTTTCTAAAACCCAATCCTGTTTTTAAAATAAGGTTTGGAGCAAACTCTACTTTTTTATTTTGAAAAGCAGGCTCTTTGCTACCAATATAACGCGCATCGATGTATGATATGTTTGTAAAAATAGATAGTTTCATTCGTGCACTTTCTTTTCTGATAAGTTTCCAAACATCAAGCTCAGCAAATGATTCGATACCTAAATTTCTGGATGCAGAAACATTTGTGCGATAATTATAAATATTATAAGTAACCGTATCTACTCGTTGGATGGTGCCAATTCGATTGTTGTAATGAAGCATAAAAACACTCACATCATAATTAAAAATGCCCGACAGGTTGCCTCTTATTCCTATATCTGCCGAGTACCCTTTTTCATCTTGCAGGTTTGGATCAACTTTTAAATTTGGATTAGTTATGCGCATATCACTAAAATTAATAGCACGGTAATTTTGTGAAATGTTGGCATAGGTCTGCAATTTGCTGCTTTGATTAAAACTAAAACCAATACCTCCAATAGCAAATGAACGAAAACGATTTTTAGTTTCATTTACCAGTTGATGATAGACAACATTACCTGCTAAATCGGTATTAACAATGTTGTAATATCCAGCGGCGGTGGTTTTAATGTTTTCGTATCGAACGCCTGGTATGATATTAAACTTAGAACTTATTCGAAAGATGTTTTCTGCAAACAAAGAGAAATTATATTCAGGAAACGTATAGTTAGAATATTGTAATTGATCTTTTGAATTAAATGCAAAATCAGATTTATAACCTGTTGTGACATCATTTCCGTAACCTTGTTGGCGAGCAGTATTTCCATGATAATATCTTGAACCAATTACTAATGTAGATGATTTTTTAAATAAATTATAATCGCACAGTAAGCGGGTTTCATTTCCAAAATTAGTATAGTTATCTGTCCATAATTGCCTGTCGGTACCTGGGTCTGATCTGTTGATGTAGGTAAGAATACCTAATGCAGAGCGGTTGGCGAACAAGCCGAAAAACCGCGAATTTATTTTTAAATGTTTGTTTATTTTATAATCTATAAACATAGCGGCCATATTCCAGTTTACAGCAAACCAGTTTCTGCTGCGGATAGATTGCATGGGGTTTTGTTCAAACTCAGCATCTGTTAAGCCTCCTGGCTGATGTGCCAAATAATTCATGTATGTGTATTGAAACGTAAACGATAATTTTTCGGTTGCTTTATAAATAAGCGAAGCGTAAGCGGTATTTGTTTTAAACTGCGAATTTGGTCGCCAGCCATTACCTGTTTTTCGTTGATAATATACATAGTAACTTACTTTTTTTACCGTACCTCCAAGACTATTAAATGTGTTTTTAAAATTCCACGAACCGTATGTTTCTCTAGAAACAAATTGTATTTTTTTATCGGTTGGCGGTTCTTTTAATTTAAAATTTACCAATCCACCAAATTGCGTTCCGTATTGTAAAGAAGCTGCGCCGCGCACAATTTCAATTCTATCAATAGCTTCTGCGGGTGGCGAGTAATAACTTTCTGGATAGCCCAATGCATCGGCACTCATGTCATATCCATTTTGGCGTGTATTAAAATTAGTTGTACGCTGTGGGTTTAAACCTCTGCCGCCAATACCAAGCTGAATGCCGGCTACATCGCTTTCCCAAATATTAAGGCCGGCTATTTTAGCATAAATTTGTCGGCTATTATTAGTGGCTTTATTTGCAGTAATATCATCCATTACAATTACTTCACTTTTTTTGCCTGCGTAAATAGATGTCCCTTCTACATCATTTAAACGTGTTATGCCAAATGTTTTTTGTTTAGCTGATATGGTTATAGAATCAATATTAACTGTATTTATAATTAACTGAAAATCTTTTTTGACATCCTTATTGGAAACCGTTATTTGCCCGCTTAATTTTTTATACCCAAAAGCATAAATCAATACAGCATATTTTCCTGGCTTTATATTTTGTAATTCGTATGCACCATTTATATCTGTTGTAGCGTAACTATTTGTACTATCAAGCTTAATGGTTGCATAAGGTATTTTTTGTTTGCCATTTATATCGGTTACTTTTCCTTTAATAGAAAATGTTTGCGCATTTATTGCACAAGAAAAAAAACAAATTATATATATAATAAGTAATCTCATTTACTATTGTTTTTTTGCTGAAAAGAAAGCACCCATTTATTGGGTAAAAAACTTTCATTTTCTTTTGCTAAATCAACTGTGCTATCAATAAATAAGCGACTGCCACTACCATTTAGCGTAACATAGCATTCGGTTGTTACAATTGGATTGTGAACGCCTTTTTTTTCATATTCATCTTTTAAATAATGCGCGTATTGTAAAATCATATCAGGTTGGGTGGCCATCATTTTTTCTTGCATAGGTGTAAGGAAATGAGAATTAATAACTTCTGATTGCTTTCCGGTCAGTGCATCTTTTACATAAAAAAAAGCTGTACCACCTTTTTCCATCAGCATAACTCGCCAAGAAAAACGGTAACCTTCTTCCGTCCAATATAATTTACCCGGATATAACAAAAAACGAAAGGGGATAAGCAACTGTAAGACAAAGTAAACGATTAACAGCGCGTAGATTACTTTCTGTTTTAAAGGATTTATGTTTAGTTGCAAGTTATTTTCTGAGCTTGTTTTAGAAAAAATAGAGCGTATGTTTTTTATTAATTTGATATGAAAATCTTCAGAGAAAAAAATGGTAGTTACACAAATCATAATGTAAGGAAACATGCCTATTTTAAAGAACCAGCCTGTAAATACATGGAACAGCACTACAAAAAAGTACGCAGGTTTTCGAGTTGATTTTTTGAGCAATAAAAAACCGATAGATAAATCAAACACAGCTCCAAACCAACTGAACAAATAAGCTACCCATATTTTATCTAAAAAATAACCAACAAGAGGTAAGCTTGCATTTGCGGGTAACCATATTTTTAAAGGCATGGCTTCAAATAACCAATCGTAGGTAAGTTTTGAAAGACCTGCATAAAAATAAACCAGTAGTAATTGAAGTTTGAATATAGTAATAACCCATGCCGGCACTTGCGTAATTTTAAGCGATGGTTTTCGTAATACATCTAAGGAGAAATAACGATGCGCAGGCACAAGTATCATTAGGAAAGAAAAGATGCTAATAAAATAATAATGATTGAGGTAAAATGTTTTATCAATCAGTTCAACATAAGTAAAACTTAAAAGGAAGGTAACAATAGCAATTCGGTAAAAAAAACCGAGCATTATAAATAGCGAACTAATGGTCATTAAAAAAAATAATGTGTACATACCTATTTCACTAAAAGGATGTATCCAACTAAAACCATAAAAGGTAAAATGAAATTTAGGTTGTACGTAAAAATCGGCAATCCATCCTTTGCAAATAAACCGTATGGTGCTGTAAAGCATAATTGCCCCAAAAACAATTCTTAAATTTGCTAATGGCGCAATGTGCCTGTGTGTGGTAAATGACGCTAAAAATTTATTTTGCAGAGTCTTTCTGCAATCATTAATCGCCATCGTTATCTACAAACGTAATTAAAATGCCCGTGGCAGATGGCATATCTGTTTTCATCAGCACCACTAATTTTTGTATATCTACATACGCTTTGTTGGCTGGTGTGGCGTTAGTAATAATAGTATTTGAAAGCGGATCTGGAACGTTTCCTAAATCGGTAATGGCCGTGTTAAACTGTGCTTTAATGGCATCGTTTAATGAGCCATTATTATACTGTGCATTTAAGGCGACTAAATAATCATCAAGTCCTAAGCCATCGCTACCCTGAATACTTTTACCAAGATAAATATTTTGTATAATTTTTAACTGTTGTACAGCTAACTGAACCGATATACCACTATAGTAAGCTTCTACTTCATTGGGCAATATGTTACCCATACTATGTTTTCCTAAAGGAATACCTAATTCATCGTTTTTAAGAATTTCTAAATCATAATCGAGTGAGTTCATAAGCAAGCCTAAAGAACTACCTACATCACTTCCGGTTGCATTAACAAACGTGTTTGTATAACCCGATTGCCACGCGCTTAATACGGTTTGTATATTTGTTTTTATATCAGCTGAAAGTGCTGCAAGATATTGCTTTCTACCTGCTGCTTTGCTATCAGTAGTGTATTCTGCAAGAATAGCATTTGCATCTGCCCCAATACCAAACAATAAATAATCTATTGCCGGAAAACCTCTAGCCGGTTGATTAACCAAGCCCGCCAAATTATAGCTTCCTGAATTGATGTTTGTACTTATCTGATGCGTATCTGTAGGGAAAGTATTGACAGCTACGTTTAAAGATAGTTGATCAGCAGGACCTACTTCAAACGCTGAACATGACTGCCATGCCAAATACGCATTTTTAAAAGCAGCTTGTAAGTTGGCAAGTGTTGTAATATTTTGACTTGTATTAAATACGGTAACACTTGAATCGAGCGTTATAACGGTTGTATTTAATGCTTGATAAGATGGAATAATAAGATTGTTGGCCAAATTGGTTAACATTCCTTTCCTGTCGAAGTTAACAGAAGATGGATTGGTTATTGTTGGGGTGGCTTTCTTTTTGCAGGCCACTACCGACAGCAGCAAGCCTAACAAACAAACAGCAGATAATTTTAGCGAAATAGATTTCATATTTTATTTATATATTTAATTAGTTTAAAGAATTAGCATTTGCGCAGGCGTAAAGCCATAAATTTCTGCCATGTAATTTCCAATGTTAGTTAGGTCTTGTGTAGTAACATTCCAGTGGTTAGCAGGAAAAAGATTTAGTAATTGTTGAATTTGATAATCAGTAATTTTTCTTGAACTACTTTTGTTATTATACATCGACATTATAAGGCCTTTACATTCAGATAATGCGCTGCACACTTTTACTGCATCATGCGCAGTATAAGCGGTTTTAATTTCGTTTAATTCCTGACATACTGCACCAGCCGTCATTATATCAAACTCATTACTAATAATATTTGCTTGTTGTTGTGCAGTAGCCATATCTTTATTTTGAATAGCAGCACGACCTTTTAAAAATGCATTCATAACAATTGCATTACAGCCAAGGCCTGCATCAAGCTGGTTGCTATAACTACCCCATAATTTTAAAGGAGTTGTTACAGTAGGAAAAGAATCTGATACGCTATAATATCCAAAAGCTACATCCCAATTATGTTCTGCGGTAGTAGCTTGCACACTTCCATAAGTATTTAAGGTTGTATTATCTAATTGATAAGTTTGCCCAACACGATTTACAATTTGGTATAAAACCAAATCGCACATTAAATTTTTAGTTAATACTTGTGCGTAGTTAATTCCATTTCCAGTCAATAAATACCTTCTAGGGGTTGCATCTAATGTAACACCAACCCCTGCAACTCCATAGCTTGCAGCAGTACCCGAATTACTAACTGCTACTAAGGTATCTAAATAGCTTTCTAATTGGGCTTGCGATACTGGTATGCAATTATCTTCAATTTGATAACCCGAAGTATTATAGGTAGCATCGTAAGAAGGGGCGTTAGTAAACTGACCGCCTTGATTTCTAAGTAAACCTAACAAATGATTAATATCCAGCGGGACAGGCGTAGTTCCTGTACCAGCACCTTTAGCAAGTTCTGAAGTCAACTCAGTTGTCATACCAATAATGGTGGTTGATTCTATATGATCTACATTGGTAAACCCGTTATATGTAGTTGGTATTGTATAACTTGGCCCAGAAGGCGAAGTAGGAGTTGTTGTAACATCCTTTTTTTTGCAACTTACTGAAAGCGCTATGATTGCTATACTTGCTGATGCTAAAATAATGTGCTGTTTTTTCATAGACGATTATTGTTTAGAATGATTTTAAATAACAATGCAAATATGAATCTCTCAAAAGGGTATTACAATACCTTCTTCGTGGTAAAATCACAAGTAATTATACGCAAAAAGCGCTGCCTTTTGGCAACGCTTTTTATATGATTAGCTTCTAAGTTATTGTTTAGTAATTGTATTTCCAGCCAGAACAACCGCACCTGTTCTTGCCCAAGCTCTTCCGTCAAGTGTAGCACCAGTATCAAAAGTAATAGCTTGCATAGCCATAACTGTACCTTTAAATACAGAGGTTGTACCAAAAGTGGCCGAACTACCTACTTGCCAAAAAATGTTAGATGCTAAAGCACCTCCGCTTAAAATTACTTTACGACCTGATGTGGTGGTTAATGTAGATGCAATTTGTATAATAAATACAGCATTAGCATTTCCTTTCGCATCAAAAGTAACATCGCCAGAAGATACAGCCAATGAAGATGTTGATTTATAAAGACCCGGCGTAAGTGTAAGCCCACCAATATTGCCTGATAAGGTAACTATATCCGTGCAAGTTCTTCCCGCTGCGTCGTTATACGCTGAAGTTAAATCAAGTTTAGCTTGGTTGGCTATGGCATCATTAATGTGTTGTGTTCCATTTAAAATTCCCGGAGGAAAGCCGCCTATTGAAGTCCCCGGGCTTAAGCCAATATCTCCTGTAATAATTGTTGCTCCTGTATTAGTTATAGACGAACCTGCAAGAATTGCCAAACCAGCCGAACCCGCAAGTGATACAGATGCTTGTGTAGTTGTTTGCGTTGG
>JBDTJJ010000341.1:0-3574 GCA_039935895.1 Bacteroidia bacterium
TTGTAATGGTAACTTCGGTGTGGCTATTAATAGTGGTTGTTTTTTTAGCAGCATCTGTTTCAGGTTTTTCCGCTACAAATTTGTAAACAATAGTATCGTAAACTTTGCTTAAATCTTTCAATTCATCAATTAAACCGGCATATTCTCCTTTAGTTTCAAACTGAGATAATAATTTTACAATGCTGTTAAGCGCTTGTTTTTGCTCAGCAATACGACGTTTTACATCTTCATTGCTTTTAGTTTTGTTAACGCTAATGGCAAAGTTTAAACTTTCAATCCATCCGCCAACTAAAATTAAGCTGCTAATATCGGTACGTTTATTTTGTTGCAAAAATGCGTCGCCCTGGCGGTAAGCTACACCAACCAACACAGTCATCGAATCTTTGTTAGACATGTTGTCTTGAAAACGTTTCATTGTTTGAGCATCAAACGCGCCCGATACACCAAGTTCATCAGATAATTTTTTAACCGAAGTTAAATATCCAATAGCATCTTGCGTTTTGTTATACATACTAACATAACCCAAATCTGCCCCATAAATACCCAGGTTTAAGGCCTTAGAATAATCGGTTGCGTACTGACTTAAATTTTCTTTTGTATTTAAAATAGCTTTATCGTAAGGCACACCTGCACCTTGTATTAACATTGCCGTTTGCATTGGAGACGGAATACTAAAAAGCTCGCCACCCATATTTAAAACTCCGGCCGAAACTGTTTTAGCAGTGTCTTCCTGAATTTCTTCCGTGTTTTCAGATTTTTTTTTGCCTTCGCCGCCGCAAGAAACCATTGTTACCAAGCTAACTGACAAAAGCACTGAAGATGTAATTTTTAAAATTTTACTCATAATTTTTATTTACTAATAGACAAAGAAACAAAATAATTTCAAAATCCTAAAAATATCCTTAATTAATAATTAACAAGCTATTAGACCTATTATTTTGACCACTTACTTTTTTACAAAATAACAGATTTTTACGGTAGGTATTCTAAGTAATTTTTTTTGTTTAAATGTATATCATTTATTAATAAAACGATATTAAAAAGCGGACTACTCTTTAACGATTTTTTGTACAAATATTTTATCGGCGCGTATAATTTTTACATAGTAAATACCGGTAGGAACGCCTTGCAAATCAATATTTAATTGATCGGTATTAGTAGCTTCAGCTTCTTTTATAAGTTGGCATATAGTATTAATAACTTTTATTTTTAAAACATCGCCATTGCTCTTTACGTTAATGGTAAAATTATCTTTAAATGGGTTTGGGTAAACCGCATATTGCTGTTGTCCATAATCATAATTTTCTATACCAGTTAATGTTTCTGTGCAAACTGATGTGCCGCTAATAACTGCAAAATCTTTACAAAGAGCCTGATAATATTGGTTAGCTATAACAGCATCGTGCACAATAATAAAGTTTTCATCATTTAAGACTTCGGCAGAGGTAGTCCAGTTAAAAGAACCTGTACACACAACAGGGTCTGAGGTTGGATGGAGTGCATCTACCGCCATTACTTTACTATGGTAAACCGAAGAATTTCCGCCATTATATACAGTTAAATTAGTACCCATAACAGTTGACGGACTTAAAGTGCCGTATGGCGCAGTATAAGTACCTACCGCACTATAACTATCTAATATACCAAAAGCTGAAACACCTGAGCTTATTTTGGTTTTTATGCTGGTTGCAAACGAATTATCAGTCCATGTATAAATACCAAAATCAATTTCATTATTAGCACTACTAATAACATTGGCCATTTGGGCTTTTGGACCATCTTTTGGACTAAAATAAACTTGTATTGGAGTGCCATTAACGGTAAACGAATTTACTGTTGATGCCGTTTTATATACGCCAAATTTAGAATTGGTGGTATTTGGGGTTGCTGTTGTGCCGCCCCACATTTGATTAAACTGGTTATAATATGTTTGTGCAACAGCTTGATCTTGCACAATAAGTATGTTGTTATAATCTACGGTATTTTGTTCGGTAGTAAAATTAAAAGAACCCGTCCAAACAATTGGGTCATTTACATTTGTTGAGTTTGCATCAAATACAACAAATTTATTATGGCAAATACCGTACGCGGTTGTAGAAGGGCTTCCAATAGAATGTATATTGGTATTTAAGTTAACCAAAGCATTATTAGAAGTAGAAGCCGTACCATTATGTACCCAACGAATAGTTACACCACGTGCGTAAGCTGCATTAATAGCTGTTGCAATTGTGTTTATAGCATCTGATGATGATGTTTGATAAAAGTTATAAATACAAACATCTATACTGTATTTTGCTCTGTTTATATACGCAATTAGCGTGTCTTTAAAGCCATTGGGTAAATAAATTGCATTAGTTCCGGTAGAAACATTGGTATTTACCGGATGATTAAAGTAACATTTTAATTTTGGATTTACTGTTTGCGCGCTTGCATTAAAACCGCCAATACATAACAAAAATGCGGCAAGTAATGCCAAGGGTGTTTTTATCTTTTTCATATTCAAAGTTTATTAAGACTTTGAAAGCGGTTTTGGATTATCTATTTTAGACTCCAATAAGGTGTTCACCCTCAAAAGCAGGTGCAATGTACTACAATAAAAAAACTAAGTCAAGTATTTAACAAAATTGTTTTAGTTAAAAAAATACAGTTTTAAAACGATTAAGATGTACATTAAATAATGTATAGGTCTTTATTTATAGCCTATCATATATATAAAGCAATTATTAATCAAACTTTAAGTGTTTAACGGTAGCGCCTTTGTTTATAAGTTCTTTTAAGGATAATATCCCAAAGCGTAAATGATCTGCTTGGAATTGCTCGCTTACTTTTTTATCGCTATCTTCAGTTTTTACACCTTCGGGCACCATTGGTTGATCGCTTACTAAAAGCAAAGCTCCGGTAGGTATTTCGTTGTGGAAACCAACAATGAAAATGGTAGCTGTTTCCATATCGATAGCCATGCAACGCAGTTCACGTAAGTATTCTTTAAAATCGTCATCATGCTCCCAAACACGGCGATTGGTTGTAAACACAGTGCCAGTCCAATAATCGCGGTCGTTAGTTCTTATGGTATGCGAAATTGCTTTTTGTAAAGCAAAAGCGGGTAGGGCAGGTACTTCAGCCGGAAAATAATCGTTAGATGTACCTTCTCCACGTATAGCAGCAATTGGTAAAATTAAATCACCTAATTGATTTTTCTTTTTCAAGCCACCGCATTTTCCTAAAAATAAAACGGCTTTAGGTTGTATGGCCGTTAGTAAATCCATAACGGTAGCAGCACTTGCAGAACCCATACCAAAATTAATGATGGTAATATTATCAGCCGTAGCACTTATCATGGGGCGGTTTGTACCTTTAACTTCCACGTCGTTATCGGCTGCAAATTGATATACATAACTGCTAAAATTGACTAGTATAATGTATTGTCCAAATTCTTCTAAAGGAACGCCGGTATAACGAGGCAACCAATTATTAACTATTTCTTCTTTTGATTTCATATGTTGTGGTTATTGTTTTTTAATTTGTCATATGTTATAATTATACTTTTTAATTTTTTGCGAGTATAATTATTTCA
>JBDTJJ010000342.1:0-6160 GCA_039935895.1 Bacteroidia bacterium
TTCATTCCTTGCCGATAAAATAATTTTGGCTCCGCGCTTAGCTAATTCAAAAACTAAAGCCTCTCCAATTCCTGAAGAGGCTCCTGTTATCCAAACTACTTTTTGGTTAAAATACATATATTACGTAGGCTCAAAAGGCTTACTCAGTAAGCTCTTCAACACTTTCTAAAACTGAGTCATAAAACTCGTTATAAGCTTGTATATATTCTGTTTCGTTTTTATACGTCAATAATGGTTTACCCGATTTTTTGGCGTGCTTAACTAAATCTGCACTTACGTTCTCACTTCCTAAAATTATGCCATCACTATAATCAATAGCTAATTTACATACGTTAGCATACGTAGGGTCTGCCACTTGTTTTACATCTTTTGCAGTAATACCATCAAAAGTAAGTTTGCTGGTAACTCCTTTATCTAAACTACCTTTAAATTCATCTTGTTCATATAAAGAGAAAATAACTTTAGTATCGGCAAACATTGGGTTATCGTTAAATGCTTTTTTAATAAATAAAGGCATAAAACCTGTAAACCAACCTTGGCAATGAATAATATCTGGCTGCCAGCCTAGTTTTTTAATGGTTTCAATTACGCCGCGCACAAAAAATATAGCGCGCTCATCGTTATCATCAAATTGTTTGCCTTTTTCATCTTTTAAAGCGTGTTTTCTGCTAAAAAAGTCATCATTATCAATAAAATATACCTGCATACGTGCAGATTGTATAGATGCTACTTTTATAATTAAAGGATGATCACTATCGCTTATAATAAGGTTCATACCACTTAAACGAATTACTTCGTGTAAAGAGTGGCGACGCTCATTAATGCTACCATATCTTGGCATAAAAACACGTATTTCCTTGCCTTTCTCTTGAATGGCTTGCGGCAAATGGCGCGAAGTTTTACTAATATGAGTTTCCTCTAGGTAAGGGAAAATCTCTTGTGATACAAAAAGAACTTTAGCTTTTTTCTTCATAAATTTGGTTTATGTTGATGAGTGTTATACAAAATTAAGAAAAAAAAATCCAATTTTCAAAGTCTTATCATAGATTTGTTGCTTTTATGATGATTATTTGCAAAACAATACAAGAATTAAGGCAATCTGAAGAGAAATTAACATCTCGAGGAAGCAAAATTGGTTTTGTACCCACTATGGGCGCACTGCATAAGGGGCATATTTCTTTAATTGAGCAGAGCAAAAAAATGTGCGATATAACCGTTTGCAGCATTTTTGTAAACCCAACTCAGTTTAATGATAAAAACGATTTAGCCCGATACCCGCGCACGCCCGAAGCAGATATTAAATTATTGGAAGATGCAGGCTGTGATATACTGTTTATGCCTTCGGTTGAAGAAATTTATCCGGTGCCTGATATACGCATTTTTGATTTTGGTGCAGTTGATAAAGTTTTAGATGGCGCACATCGCCCGGGTCATTTTAACGGCGTAGGACAAGTTGTTAGTCGCTTATTTGAAATGGTAAAACCCAACAAAGCCTTTTTTGGTTTAAAAGATTATCAGCAGGTTTTAGTCATTAAAAAAATGGTTGAGCAATTAAACCTAACGGTAGAAATTATTGCCTGCGATATTTTGCGCGAACCCGACGGATTAGCCATGAGCAGCCGAAATACTTTATTAAGTGTGGAAGAACGCCAAGCTGCTTCTTTAATTCCGAAAATTATGCAAGAAGCCAAAACACTAAGCAAAACAATGCCTTTGGCCGAAATAAAAAACAAATTATTAAATGAAGTAGCTACAAATTCTTTATTAAGAGCCGATTACATTGAGTTTTGCGATGCAAATACCTTGCAATCTGTTTCTGAAATTAAAGACGAAGAAAAAATAATTTGTCTGGCTGCAATATTTTCAGGTAAAATACGCTTAATAGATAATCTTTTTATTAATTGAGTATTTCGTCATTCCGAACTTGTTTCGGAATCTCACAGAAAAACAGATGCTGAATTGAAAATCGGCGAAGCCAAACGAGTTCAGCATAACATTATCAAGGGGGTTTATTACATTTGTATCGTTGAGTAACACTTTCAAAAAAATATTAGTCATACAAACTGCTTTTATTGGCGATGCTATTTTGGCAAGCGCCGCGCTGGAATCTTTACACAAAGCATTTCCGCAAGCCGAGTTACATATTTTAGTACGTAACGGAAACGAAACTTTATTTGAAAATCATCCGTATTTAAAAAAAGTTTGGGTTTGGAATAAGAAAGAAAATAAGATTAAAAATCTTTTTAAAATTATTTCTGAGATACGAAAAGAGAAATTTGATTGGCTTATAAACCTGCATCGCTTTGTTAGTTCGGGAATAATTACTGTTTTATCTAACGCAAAAATTACGGCAGGCTTCGATAAAAATCCATTATCGTTTTTATTTACCTATAGAGAAAAACACGTTATTGGCAATGGTTCGCACGAAGTGCAAAGAAATCATCTCTTGCTAAAAAAGTATATTAATGCTGATTTTTCTAACCCAAAATTATATCCTTCTGTTACCAATACCGAAAAAATAAATCAATATACACAACAAACTTTTGTTTGTATGGCGCCGGCTTCGGTTTGGTTTACCAAGCAATTGCCCAAGCATAAATGGATTGAACTTTGTAACCTCACTAACCCAAACACTAACATATGTTTATTAGGAGCCAAAGGCGATGAAGCTTTATGCAACGAAATTAAAAACGCATCAACACACAAAAACATACAAGTGCTTTGCGGCAAATTATCTTTGTTAGATTCTTGTGCTTTAATGACAAAAGCAACCATGAATTACGTAAACGATTCGGCACCTTTGCACTTAGCATCAGCTGTAAATGCAAATGTTACCGCTTATTTTTGTAGCACCGTAAAAGAATTTGGTTTTTATCCGTTATCAGATAATACTAAAATAGTAGAAGCATTTCCTGCGCCACCTTGCAGGCCTTGTGGTTTACATGGTTATAAAGAATGTCCTAAAGGCCATTTTAAATGCGGGAATGAGATTGTGATAGAAGTTTAACAATACCCTTTAACCTTATAAACCAACCAACCCATTATTTCGTGTAATAAAAGGGTGCTTTCATCAAGAGCTCCTGGGTTTGGGATGAATAAAAAATCTAGCTCAAATTTACGCGGACCGCTATATCTATCAGCCGGATAAACAAAAATATTTTTAATGCCCACTTTATTAAAACAGCCAATAGCACGCCTTAAATGAAAGGCCGAAGTAATAAATAAAACAGAATCTTTTATATGTAAACTATCCATTAAATGCTTTGTAAAAAGAGCGTTTTCTCTGGTGTTTCTAGATTCATTTTCAATAATGATACTAGAATCGGCATAACCACATTTTAACAAATATTTTTTTAAAATAGCGGATTCTTTTTCTTCTGGATGAGAAATACTGCCTGAGCCACTTGTGATGATTATCTTTTTAATTTGCTTGCTTCCCATCAAAGGCAATGCTTGAAAAAGCCTATCGGCACTGCGCAAAAATTGTGGTTTATCTTGTCGTGCATCATACCAAGTCATGCCGCCTAGCACAATAGCGTATTCGTATTTTTGAGTTGGTTTTAAATCGGGTGTGGTAATTTCCCAATGGCGCATGGCTTCGTCAACTAAAAATGAATTAGAAAAAACATACAATACAAGTACAGCTGCAATGACTAACTTTTTTTTACGAATTTTATCCTTGGCAAAAAAGGCTATCATAAATAAAGTAAACACCCATGTTAGCGGACTAATTAAAAAAGCAAGTATCTTAGAGAAAATAAAAAACATGTGTAAAAATAAGTAATTAGATGAATTTAAAAACTGGTATAAAATTATTTTTTTCTTTGATTACAATTGCATGTTTTGCCTGGCTATTAATTTATGCCGAACTTGCCTTATACTTAACCAAAATTTCTTACGGACAAATAAACATACTTTTAAACACCGAAAAAATAACCGATGTTTTAAAAAATGGCAATATTAGCAAAGAAGAAAAAAAGAAAATTTTATTAATTGAAGAAATTAAAAAATACTCGGTAGATAGTTTAGGATATAAACCTACCAACAATTTTACCACTTATTTTAACCAGCACAACCAACCTATTTTATGGATTGTTACGGCTTGCAAACCTTTTAGTTTTGAGGCTTATGAGTGGAAATTCCCAATAGTTGGTAAAGTTTCTTATAAAGGGTTTTTTGATAGAAATGGTGCACAAAAAGAGTTCCTAAAAATTTATGCGCAGGGTTATGATGCTGATATATCTGAAGTTAGCGCCTGGAGCACGCTAGGCTGGTTGCCAGACCCTGTATTATCATCTATGCTAAATAAATCTAAAGGACGAATGGCAAATTTGTTTTTCCACGAGTTGTTTCATGCAACGTATTATGCGCCCAACAGCGTTGATGTAAATGAAAATCTAGCCAATTTTATGGCATTAAAAGCCACACTTAAATTCTTACAAAATGATACGGCCGAATTGCATAAATTTTTAAAAACAAATCAGGATGATTCTACTTACAAAAGCTTTACTTTTAAAGGATACGAAACTTTAAAAACACTTTATTCTTCTTCTGAAAAGATGGAAAATCTGATTCGTTTGCAGAAAAAAGAAGCTGCACTTGCCAATATTTACGCCGCAAGTTTCTATCTAAAATTAAATTATCCTAATCGTTTTAAACAATATAGCAGGCAAATTTTGACCTCAAAAAACTCTTTTTTTGTAGATGCACACCGCTACGATGGGCTATACGACTCATTAAACCAGGTTTTTAACAAAAAGTATAGTGGCGATTTAAAAAAAATGATTGAGACGCTAAAAAATTAAAAAATTTGTATCTTTAAAAATTGGTTTAATTTTTGATAGGTAAGAAAATAAATAAAAAACAGAAATAGGTATGAAAAAATTTATCGCAGCATTACTACTTGTAGCAAGTTTTGGAATAATAAAAGCGCAAGGCTATGACATTAAAGTAACCATAAAAGGCTCTAAAGATTCTGCCTGTTATTTAACCATTTACCGTTGGGATGGTCAGTATTATGTAGATACCGCTGTCATGAAAAAAGGTGCTATGGTTTTTAAGGGCAATAAACCATTGGAAAAAGGTTTATACTCAATTGTAAGTGTCAAAAAAAATTCGTTATATTTTGATATGCCCATAACCGAGGTTCAAAATTTTTCTATCGCAACAGATACGAATGAAATTTACAAAAACATGAAAATTACAGGATCTCCATTAAATGAAGATTTTAAAAACTTTGTGTTGTTTATGTCGTCTCATTATAAAGATGCTTACGATGTAGAACAAGATGTAAAAAAGCGTAAAGACCCAGATTCTACTAAGCTTATCATTGCCAGCAAAACCAAAAATTATGAAGAGATTAAAAAATATCAAAAAGAATATTTAGCTAAAAATCCTACCAATTATTTAAGCAACATTATTCATTTACAAAATGATGTAGAAATGCCAACTATACCAAAAGCTTCCAATGGCAGAAAAGATTCTACTTGGGAGTATAATTATTACGTAGCGCATTATTGGGATGGCATTCCTTTAAACCAAGAAAGCACGGTAAATACCAACAAACTTTTTTACAATAAATTAAAAACGTATTACGAAAAAGTAGTAACTCCAGCACCCGATTCACTTATAAAGTATGCCGATTGGTTAGTAAAACAAACAGGCGATAATAAACAAATGTTTAAGTTTATTGTTTATTATATTACTTACACCAGCGAATCGTCTAAAATTATGGGGCATGATGCCGTTTTTGTACACATGATAAACAAATACTATCGCACCAAAAAAGCCTATTGGGTAGATGAAAAACAAAACCAAAAAATGCTTGAGCGCGGCGATATTATGGAGCCTTTATTACTTGGCAACAAAGCACCCGAAATGAATATGATTGATACTACCGGAGCTAAAACCATTGCCAAATTAGGTATGGATACTATTACCAACAGCGAGCGTTTAACCCAAGTTTACACCGATAATTATGCAACTCTACAAAAATTATTTGTGCCGTTAAGCAGTATTAAAGCAGATTATACGGTAGTTGTTTTTTGGGATGTAGATTGCGGTCATTGCCAAAAAGAAATACCAAAACTAAAAGAGCTTTACGATAAAATGAAAAAAGAAGGCAAAAGCATCGAAGTTTATAGTGTTTACACGCATTTTG
>JBDTJJ010000343.1:0-3587 GCA_039935895.1 Bacteroidia bacterium
TGTTTTCATTATTAGATGTGGAAATAAAGCGTTGCGCAAAACACGGACTTTACCTAACCAAAATGCGCAACCCTAATTTTTTCGCATCAAATTATGGCAATGCTTTGATCTATGAAAAAGATAAAGCAAAATCTGATAAGTATTGCGCGCTGAAAAACGGCATAGATCCTTTAGCGGCGCAGGCATATCGTTTAAAGAAAAAAGAAATTGCTTCAGATTCACTTGTTGTAAAACAAATTGCAGACTCTCTTTTTTTAAAAATTAAAGAAATTACAACAGTTTACCCTGAGTTTGAAGTCTGGCTAAAAGATATCGCTATTACGCACATGTGGAAGTTTCGTTATCAAGCGGCAATTAATATTTTAAAAGAAAATGTACGTTTTTATCCTAATTCGTATCAGGCGTATTATTGGTTAGGAGTTGCTTACCAAGAAAACAAACAATACAATTTAGCTTTGCAAAATTTCAATTCATCGCTTGCACTTAATGCTACAAATAAAGTTTGTATTGCAAGAATTAAAGTGGTGGAGAAGAAAGTCAAATTACAGTAAGTATTTTGCGTTAGGGATTGAAGGGAAAATCCTTTTGTTGTAATCAACAAAAGATTGCACCGAAAAGCCCGCCGGCGAAGAATATTTCTCGAATCGCTCGAAATGACGATGCGCCGGAACGCCCAAATTTTAATTTTTATCTTCGGGAGTTACGTTTAAAGAAGGTACTTTTATTTTGTCGGTTTTGGTTAGTCCTTCAATAACTTCGATGTTTATACCATCGGATAAGCCAGTTTTGATATATCTTTTTTCATAAACGTTAGCCGATTTTTCTACCTCAACAAAAGGCTTGCTTTTTTCAAACTGCAAAACACCTTCGGGGATTGCTAACACATGCTCTTTTTTAGCTAAAATAATATCGGCACTTGCGCTGTAAGCTGCACGTAAAAACGTACTGTTCTTATCTTTGTTCATAGCCGCACGAATTAAAAACTGAATGGCTCCATTCTCTGCAACGCCTTTAGGAGCAATGTATTCGAGGTTTGCATTAAAACTTTCATCATCAACAGCGCCTACGGTTAACACAAGCGGCATACCCTCTTTTACTTTACCCACTTCGCTTTCGTCGAGTTTACCTTCAAAAATCATTTCGCCCATATTGGCAACAATAGCAATAGTGGTGCCTTCATTAAACGTATTGCTTTCAATAACCGAACTTCCTTCTTTAATGGGCACATCAAGCACCATACCTGTAATGGTTGATTTTACAATGGTATTAGAGGCTGTTTCCATGCTTTTGCTAACACCTTCTTTTAAAATTTGTAAATTATCTTCGGCAGATTTTACTTCCACTTCGGCACTTTTATATTTTAGATCGGATGGTAAAAAATCTGCTTTAGAAATTACACCTTGCTCCAATAATTTTTTATTTCTTTCGTATTCGATAGTGGCATTATCAAAACTAACTTTAGCCTGACTAACCCGTGTTTCTGCACCTTGCAGGCTCGCCATGTTTGGAATTATTTTTATGCGAGCAATAATATCTCCCTCTTTAATTTCTTGTCCGGCCACGACAAAAAACTTTTCTACTACACCGGATACACGAGATTTCATATTGACTTCTTTACGTGGAATGATAGAGCCTGTGGCGACTGTTTTTTTAACGATAACGGTATCGAACGGAGTTACGGTTTGAAAAACTACCGGTGGCTTTTGCGATTTGCTGTAAAGAAAGTACATGGTATAACCAAAGCCTGCAATTAAAATAATCAGTAAACTGATTTTGATGATTTTTTTTATCATATAGATATTTTATTTTATTTTTTATTCTGTCCTTAATGCCTCTACTGGATGAATGGAAACCGCTCTGCGTGCAGGAATAAAACCTGCTATCAATCCTCCTACAATAATTACACTTAATGCTTTCATAGCAATGCTAATATCAACTGTGGGGTTTGTAAACATAGAACCTTCTTCACTGCCAATTAAAGCGTTTAAGCCTTCTAAACAATATATGCCTGCAGTTAAGCCACTGTAACCTGCAATGGCGGTAATGAGAAGTGCTTCCAATAAGATTTGTATAACAACGTTTGCAGGTGTTGCACCTAAGGCTCGCTTCACCCCAATTTCTTTAGTGCGTTCTTTTACCACAATAAGCATGATGTTACTGATGCCGATAACACCAGCTAATAAAGTACCAATGCCTACCACCCAAATCAATAATTCGATACCATTAAACAAACCGTTAAGTTTGCCAAATTCAACGCCCATATTCCAATGACCAATGGCTACTTTATCATTTGGAGCAACTTTATGGCGTTCTTTTAAAAGGGCAATCGCAATATTCTCTGCTTCTTCTGCCGGAATATTATCTTTAGCTTTTATGGCAAACCAACCCACTTTATTAGCGCAATTAAATGCGTTTTGATACGTAGTAAATGGTATATTTACTGTTTGAGCTTGCTCTCTACCTTCGTTTCCGCCCATGTCGGCTTGTTTTAGGCCTATTACCATAAAATACACCCCGTTAATTCTAAGGTATTTACCTATAGGATTTTCATTTTTCTTAAAATAAATTTCTTGTACGCGTGTACCTATTATGCATATTTTACGTTTATCATCAATATCTTTTTGATTAAGGAAACGACCTTTCGGAATATTTACTCTTTCTATTTTACTTTCTTCGGGGTATTGCCCCATTACATCGAATGTGCCGGTTTTTAAACCTCTAACAATGCTAAAACCTTGTTTTAATTTGGGCGAAACAACCTCCATTTCGGGTAATTTTTTTAATGCTTCCACATCTGCATTATCATACAAAAATGTTCTACCCGATTTTAAACCTTTGTATGGTTTAGTGGTTGGTTGTGTCCAAAGAAAAAAGCTGTTTGTAGCCAAGCCACCAAAGCCGTTCATAATACCGTGTCGTAAACCATTGCCACAGCCAAGCATAATAACCAACATAAAAATACCCCAACCCACACCAAGCATAGTTAGCGCGGTACGCAACTTATTTTTTTTAATGGTTGCAAAAATCTCTTGGAAACTATCTCTATCAATAATCATGATTAATCTTCTCTTAAAGCAATTACAGGTTCTATGCGCGCGGCGCGAATACTCGGTATTAAGCCGGCAACAGCACCCGATACAACTAACAAAATGGTAGCAAAAATGGCTAAGCCAAAATCAATTTCGGGATCTTTAAAGAAATCGCTATTGACACCAATTTTGCGCATGCCTTCAATTAAAGCAACACCAAGTACAAGGCCAATGTAGCCCGCCGTGCCTGTTATAAAAATACTTTCTAAAATAATTTGACTAACAATAGAGTAGGGGGTAGCACCCAATGCTTTACGAATACCAATTTCTTTAGTGCGTTCTTTTACAATGATCATCATGATATTGCTTACACCTACTATGCCAGCTATCAGCGTAAAAATGCCAATAATGGTTACGAAAATTTTTATGCCATCTAACATTCCCATGGTGCGGGCGTATTCAACATTGTTATTATAAACACCTAAAGCATCCACATCGGCAGGATTAAAATTGTGGCGCTTTGCCATTAAAGTTCTAATTTCTTTGCTTATTTCTTCG
>JBDTJJ010000344.1:0-2550 GCA_039935895.1 Bacteroidia bacterium
ATTACCGAATTAAATTTTGCACTCAGTTTAGCTAAATACGACAAGTCGGGTTCTTTTGGCATACAAACCATTAATGGCTATTTATTTAATCCTAATTTTAGTTTAGGACTTGGCGTAGGTTTAGATATATATAACTATAAAGCTTTTATGCCTATTTTTATAGATGCTAGGTATTATTTTTTTCAAGAAAAAGTAACGCCTTATGCAGCTATTGGCGCTGGTTGCGCGTTAAATATAGACAACTCTTACAGGCCTGATATATTCATAAACCCTTCTATCGGCATAAGGTTTCAACTATTAAAGAAAAATGCTTTTAATGTCGGCATGGGTTATAGGTATCAAGGCTCGCTATACAATCCAAGTTATTTTAATCTTAAACTTGGGGTTTCATTTTGGTAGATTTCTTTATAGCAAGCAAAACATAAAAATTTGCATCCGTTTTTTCTAATATATTTGGCAATAATTTTTTCAATTTTAATAGGCGATGCATAAACTCATATTTTTCTTAAAAAGCATTATTTGTGAGGCGCTTGTTATCTTTTTACTTATACTAACTTTTAATAACTACTTAGGGAATGATAAGGAAACGATTAATGCAGATGGTATTGGATATTATGAATATTTGCCATCAACTATTGTTTATCATGATATAAATAGAAAGGCCAAGCCTGTTAAAACCAACCCAGAGTTCTATAATAGAATTATAAACACCAAAGTATATATTGATTATAAAGAGTATAAACTAAACAAATATCCGTGTGGGGCGGCCGTTTTAATTTCTCCTTTTTTTATATATAAATATATATCATTTGCACGCGTAGATAATGACGTAGATGCTTATAGCGAACCTTTTCAACCAACTGTTTTTTACGCCGCAATCTTCTATTTATTTTTAGGCCTTTTCTTTTTTAAAAAACTACTTCAATTATATGATGTCAATCTTTTAAATATTTTCTTTCTACAACTATTAATTGCTTTAGCCACTTCGGTAACAAATTACGTTTATAACGAGGCAGCTTTTAGTCATGTTTATTCATTATTTGCGGTAAGTGGTTTTCTGTTTTTCTCAAAATCGTACTTTTCAACTAAAAATATAAATAAATTTATTTGGGCTTGTGTGTTTTTAGCGCTTATAGCTTTAATAAGAAACATAAATATTATTATTGTGTTTTTTATTCCGTTTTTGGCAGGTTCTGTTGCCAATTTAAAAGAAGGTTTTTTAAGTTTATTTAAACAGCCGATAAAATTGGGTATAGCTATTTTATGCATGGTAGCTATCGTTTCTATTCAATGTATATTTTGGTATTTAGAAACTGGCGAGTTTATTGTTTACTCTTATAAAGATGAAGGGTTTAATTTTTTGTCGCCTGCATTTACCGACATTTTGTTTAGTTACAAGAAGGGATTGTTTGTTTACACGCCCATCGTATTTATTTCTCTTTTTGGATTGGTACGACTTGGTTACAACCGTCAATATTATTTATTAATTACTTGGCTTGCCGGCTTTTTATTTATTAATTATATACTATCATCTTGGTGGTGCTGGTATTATGGCGGCAGTTATGGGCTAAGAGCATACATAGAATTTTACCCCGTTTTTTTTCTATTATTTGGATTGTTTATTAATCATTTAAATTTGTGGGTTAAAATTCCTGTTGTATTAATTTCTCTCTTAACAATACCCGTAAATATTATACAAACATACCAGTATAAAGAGTATATTTTAAATTGGTCTGAGATGAATAAAAAAGGGTATTGGGAAGTTTTTTTAAAACAAGATGACAGATACAAAGGTTATTTATGGAAAAGAAATTATGATATAAACAAATACTATGTTGCAGAGAAAGAAGTAATGGTTGAAAAAATAGTAATTCCGGAAAATACGGAGACAAGTATCATGCAAATTAATAGCAATACGGTTAATCAATTTAATAAAGTAAGTCTAATACAAGTAAAGTTTGAAAATAGTTTTAATGATGAAATTGATGGTAAATTAGTGTTATCAGTAAGTGATTCAACTAATAATACCTATAGCTATTATGGTAAACCGCCATTAATATATTTTGCGGAAGAAGGTTTTAATAAATACCAAACAGGCGTGTATAATTTTGAAGTGCCACTTAACGCAAATCCAAATCAGGTAGTAAAATTAGGGGTCTATTCAAATAGGAAAGATTCATTAACTCATTTAAAAGTAACGTTTTTTTCTTTAAAATAACTATAATGAGTTTAAGGTTCTTATAACTATTTCTTAGCCTACAAATCATAATTTTGAATTAGTTTCTAGTATATTTGCGCAAAATATTTTAATTATGAGCAAAGGTCCGGTTTCAAAATTTATAGAACATCATTACAGACATTTTAACGCAGCAGCCTTAATGGACGCCGCAAAAGGTTACGAAACACATTTAGCCGAAGGTGGTAAAATGATGGTTACCCTTGCCGGTGCCATGAGTACAGCCGAGTTAGGCATATCTTTAGCCGAAATGATTCGTCAGGGCAAAATTGCCATAATTTCTTGCACAGGTGCAAACTTGGAAGAAGATGTGA
>JBDTJJ010000345.1:0-3179 GCA_039935895.1 Bacteroidia bacterium
AGAGTACTTAGTTGGGCCAATGTCAGAGCCCGATTCAACCAAATGGCTTACCAATATTTATTACATTATTAATAGTAACAATGGCATACAAGTTAAAATTTAATTGGTGAATAATTTACTGCAAATAGTATCGGGAACTTGGTTTATTATAAGCACTAACTTTCCTATGTGGTTAAAACCTAATATGAACAACCCATCTTTTACATATACCATTATCGAAAAAAAAGGAAAATTCGTTTTGTTGGATGAAGTTAACTACCTAAAAAATAAAAAGCCTAAAACAATTAGCGGTTACGATTATCCTGATACAGAAAATAAAAACGCATTTACATGGCGCGGTAAAGGCTTATTAATTATTGCTAAAAGTAAGTGGGAAGTAAAACTAATGGATGAGCAAAAACAATGGGCAGTTATTTATTTTTCTAAAACATTGTTTACACCCGAAGGGGTTGATATTATTAGCAGAAATAAAACGTTAGATAATATTACTTTAGAGAAAATTAAAACTAAAATGACTTTAGATAGTGTGCTGAAAAAACATGTTTCAAGCTTAAAGAATCTATCGCGACAAGAAGGCTAAATTTATTTCAAATCCATTTTCATTAAATAATCGATTTGTGCATCATCGCCCAATTGAAAAACATGTTGACCAAATTTTGAAAACCCAACACGCGTGTAAAAATTTATGGCTCTAGGATTTTGCTCCCAAACACCCAGCCAAATAATTTCGGCATTTTTTTCTTTGGCTTTTTCTATACAGAAATTCATTAAAGCCAAGCCTACTTTTTTATTATGGAAATCCTTTTTTACATACAATCTTTCAATTTCTATACTGGTTGAATTACCTAATTCCGCTGGTGTTTCTGAGTCTTTAAGTTTTGCGTAACCAACAATTTCTTCTGCGAAAATAGCTACATATAAAACGGATCTTTCATCTGCAATTTCATCTTCTATTATATTTTTTGTGAGATGCGTTTCGTTATAATCACGCATATTTTCTGCGGTATTATACCATTCAAATGTTTCGGTAAAAGTTTGTGCGGCGAGTTTGCCAATAGTTTCGGCATCTTGTGTTTTGGCTTCTCTTATAAAAACCGACATTAGAGTTTGGTTGTTTTATTTAGTAATAAATAATCAGCTAAAACTAAAGCAGTCATGGCTTCTACAATTGGCACTGCTCTTGGTAACACACATGGGTCGTGCCTACCGCGCCCTTCTAAAACTATTTCATCGCCCTTAGCATTTACACTTTTTTGTTGTTGCATTAATGTTGCCACGGGTTTAAAAGCCACATTAAAATAAATATCTTCTCCGTTGCTAATTCCGCCTTGTATGCCGCCACTATTGTTTGTTTTTAGCCCCACCCCAGCATGCTCCAAAGGAGAAGGAACAAAAATATCATTCAGTTCAGAACCCTTGTAATTAATAGCATCGAAGCCCGAACCATATTCAAAACCTTTTACAGCGTTTATGCTTAACATAGCTTTTCCAAGTTCGGCGTGCAGTTTATCAAACACAGGCTCGCCTAAACCAATAGGTGTATTTTTTGCAACGCAGGTAATAGTTCCGCCTACGGTATCGCCTAGTTTACGTATGTTTTCAATATGCTCAATCATTTGTTGTGCCGTTTTTTCATCCGGACAACGAATAATATTTTTCTCAATATCAGCTGCGTTAATTTCTGTGTGCGATTTATTTAATTTGATGTGATGCACTTGTGATACGTAAGCAAAAATTTCAATACCGTGTTGTTTTAAAAACAGTTTGGCAATAGCGCCTGCAACCACGCGCGATGCGGTTTCTCTGGCAGATGAGCGACCACCACCACGATAATCTCGGTGCCCGTATTTTTTATCGTAGGTATAATCTGCATGCGATGGACGATACGCATCTTTTAAATGAGAATAATCTTTACTTTTTGGATTTTCGTTATGAATAAGAAAACCAATAGGCGCGCCGGTTGTAATGCCTTCAAAAATACCTGATAAAAAATGTACGGTATCATTTTCTTTACGTTGTGTAACGATGTGCGATTGACCGGGTTTTCTTCTATCTGATTCGTTTTGAATAAAATCAAAATCAATTTTTAAGCCGCTTGGGCAACCATCAATAATACCGCCAATGGCTTCTCCGTGAGATTCTCCAAAAGTTGTGAGTTTAAAAAGATTTCCAAAAGAATTGCCAGCCATTTTATAACATGTATTGATAACGTTGATGAATAAACTCGCCTGTGCCACGTCCCTTACGTTTTTTTTGTTTTTCAAAAAAGAACCGTAATTTAATTTCGTGCGAACCACTGTTGTAAGAATTCAACATATTGGTTGTATAATCATACGAATAACTGATTTGCCCCCAATTTTGAAAAGTATATCCTAACTGCGCAACCACGGCAGATCCTATGCGAATACCGGCTCCAAAAAAGAACGCATTTTTAATATGTAATCTCAAATAATAATCAAATAAAAGAGGTGTGCCGGCAACTAAAACAAGCATTACGTTATTTTCCCAAATAAAATTGGGGTTTCCGCTCCAATTATACCCAATTGAAGCGCAAAAATGCGGCACTGTTTTAAATTGACCTTTTTTTATGTTATCCTGCGGGTTTAAATCGTAATTAAAGCTAGTTCCCGCCAGGTTATTTGCCGAAATAGCAATGTGAAATCGATCATTATACAACATAATTCCGCCCGCAGCGTTAAAAGCCCTTGCTTTTCCGGTTGATAAAACATTGGTAAAAGCGGCATCTTGCGTGTTTTGATACGTAAGAGATGCGCCGTTAATGCCTTGCGAATTGTAACTTCCGTTCATTCCAAAAGAAAGCGCCACATCTGGGAATTTAATTTTGTAGGCAGCGGCAATAGCCACACTTGTATAAGAATAAGGTCCTATTTTATCCTGAAAGACAAATCCACCCAAACCTACCTTTCCTTTTGCAACCCTACCATCTAAGCTGGCGCTAAGCGTTTTTGGGGCTCCCGCCATGCCAACCCATTGATCTCGGTAAGACAAGCCAAAATCCACGTCTTTTTTCGTTCCGGCTGCCGCAGGGTTCATCATAAAGAGATTGCTGCGGTATTGAGTCCAAAAAGGGTATTGCTGGGCATGAGCTATGCTCACACACAAAAATAAAAGTATAAGTTTTACCAGCTTCAAAGCGGCTAAAGATAGCAAATACATTT
>JBDTJJ010000346.1:0-2885 GCA_039935895.1 Bacteroidia bacterium
CTCCTTTATTTGGTTTTATTGTTCGACCAAATTCAGCAGAGCGACATACCTTAAATAATATTTATGAAACAGGTTCGCTAACCATCAATCATGTTAGTGAAGATTTTTATATGGCTGCACATCAAACATCGGCTAGATATGATTCTTCCATATCTGAATTTTCAGCAACAAAATTAACCGAAGAATATAAAGCAGGTTATTACGCACCGTTTGTAAAAGAAAGTAGTATAAAAATTGGAGCTGATTTTACACAAAAAGTAGATATTCAGCAAAACGGAACTATTATGATTATTGCCAAAATAAAATATGTTTCTATCCCTACGGATTGTATAATGAATGATGGTTTCATTGATATTGAAAAAGCAGGCACTCTTACTTGTTCAGGATTGGATAGTTACCATAGTACAAAAAAAATAGCCCGTTTATCGTATGCAAAACCAGATACATGGACTGAAAAAGTAGGTTAATTTTATATTAAGAATATTACTGGTTTTATTTTTATGGATTGCAGAAATCACAGAAGGTTGGCTCTTCGTATTCTTTTTTATGCGGAAACATTTCTTCGTTACTAAATTGACACGATTGGCATTCATAAACATATTTTAGGGTAGAGCGAGTTGGTAAACCGCATTGTGAACACGGTAAGCCGGGGGTGGCTCTTTTTATGCTAAACCCGGGTGCACTGCATTTTGGACAAGGTGTTTTAATTATTTTTATAAGTTTTGTAACAGCCCTTTCAATAACTTTCATTCGGGTTGGGTTATGCATAGCGCGCATATCTGTTTCTACATACATCTCGCCATAAGCCTCATAAAATAAATTAAATGTTTCTTGTAAAACTTTCCAAGTGCGAATTCCTTTTATTACTTGCTCATTAGTATCCTTAGCTTTTCTTAAAATTAACCCATGACTTGGAAACTTTACGCTTTTTGCAAATTCTTTTAATTGAGCGTATGACTTTATTTCACCTCCATTAAAATTTGTTTGCGTGCTAATTTCTTGTATCAAAAATTCAAATCCGTTTTTTTTATCAATTAACACGACTATCTCGTAGTCGGCTTGAGTAAACCAAATTTGCGGATGTACACCGAAAGAACCTTCGTTAGAGATGCCCAAATCGCATCCCGTTAATTCCATAGCCTTTAAACATTTTAACCTAGCTGTTTCTAACGCATCTGCTTTACGCTCTATCTCGCCTGAAAATGTACCAAAAGAATCTGTGTCAAATCCTTTTGGTACAAATGGTTTAAGCGCTAATTCTTTCTTTAACAAAGGAGCAATTACGTCTTCTTTTTGATGCTTTGTCGCAATAACAATATCTCTGTTTCTAAATATGTCTTGAATCATTCGTTACTTAAACCAAGAAATTATTTTGCAGCCTTTATTGGCTTCTTTAATTTAATTTTTACATCACAAATAATTGTAAGTTTCATGTTATTTTTTTTAGCCTCTTTTATTATTTTATTTAAATAATTTAAGGACTGTTTTAATTCTTTCACCCGGTTTTTATCCAGTAGGCTGTCTCTTCCTGTTCTAACATGAATACCAAATGCGGAAATATTATGATAATTAATTTTACTTCTAAAAAAATCACATAATATTTCCTTGGCATCATCTGGCTCAAAAGAACCTTTAATCAACGATTGTTTTTCGATATTCATACTTCCCTTAAAATGTTATGATATCGTAATTTCAGATTCTATAACTAACGAATCTCTATGTTTTGAAATATGATTTCTAACTTTAGTTAATTCATTTTGCAATTTTATTATTCTGTTTTCGCGCATTTTCATGGTTTCTTCATGGTCATCATCTGTTATTTTATGTTCATGATATTTAATTTTTACTTGAATTAAATCTGCAATAAGTTGTTCAGCTTCCTTTTGGGTAAAACTCCCTTTTATTAATTGTATTTTCATGTTTTTGGTTTTTTTTAAGTTATTATTGTCCTTGTCCTAATGAGAATCCTGGTTTACCATCAAACGTGTACAGATTTTCTGTTTTAATGGTATCAATTTTTAAATCTTCTGCATTTGAAAGTAAGTTGATAATCGTTTTCTTATCCAGAATATTTTCATCGGTTGTTTTGAAACGACATCTCCAATGATCTGTGCAAAAAGTCTCTTTAAAACCTTCAGGCCAAACTTTGATACCTCTATTAGTTATCATAGATAATTTTACATCCGAAGTTTCTATTTTCTTTATTTGATCTGCTAACTCATCAGGGTTAGTTCCAGTCCAGCTTACAAAAACATCTACTCCAACCAATTCTTTTTTAGCGGGAGTTCTACGTTTATATTTTGGAAGTGTAAGAGCAGCTCCTTTAGCATAAGAAACAGGTTTTAGTATAGCAGGTTTTTTATTGAGATTAGCTATTACCGCTAGTGCAAATTCTTTAGTTCCTACTTTTTGTTTACTTATACCTTCTTTAAAGACGTCGTATGTGTGAACACCTTCTTCTATTGTTTTTAACCAAGCATTTTGAATTTTTTCGGCAACATCAGTTTGTCCAATGTGGTTTAGCATCATAATAGCGCCTTGTAATAACCCGGAAGGGTTTGCCATATTTTGACCGGCGCGGCGTGGAGCAGAACCATGTATGGCTTCAAACATAGAGCATTCTTCTCCAATATTTGCTGAACCCGCAAGTCCGACAGAACCTGCAATTTGCGCTGCCACATCAGAAAGCACATCACCGTATAAATTCGGCATAACAATAACGTCAAACGCTTCTGGCGTATCCGCCATTTTTGCCGCACCAATATCTATAATCCAATGTTCGTTTTCAATGGCAGGGTATTCTTTGGCAATCTCATCAAAAACCTGATGAAACAATCCATCGGTTTGCTTCATTATATTATCTTTTGTAAAACAGGTTACTTTTT
>JBDTJJ010000347.1:0-2667 GCA_039935895.1 Bacteroidia bacterium
TTTGGCGCAGAAGTTTTGATATTGCTCCACCTAATGGAGAAAGTTTAAAAGATACCGCTGCAAGGGTTATTCCTTATTTTGAAAAAGAAATTGCACCAAAATTAGCTGCTGGAAAAAACATTGTAATTGCAGCACATGGCAATAGTTTGCGCGCTTTAATAATGCACTTAGAAAAATTAACGCCAGAGCAAATTTTAGAATTTGAAATTGGAACTGCACAACCGCGTATGTATGAACTTAATGCAGATTTAAGCGTAAACAAAGCCTATAATTTATAAAAAATGATTACAAACGAAGGAAAAGTTATAGCCGTAGATTTTGACGGAACCATTGTAGAACATACTTATCCAAAAATTGGACCGGAAATGCTTTTTGCTTTTGATACGTTGAAAGCGCTTCAAAAAAAAGGGCATAAACTTATTTTATGGACGTTTAGAGATACTCATTTATTGGCTGAAGCCGTTGATTATTGCAAGCAAAACGGCGTAGAGTTTTATGCCGTAAATAAAAGTTATCCAGAAGAAGATTATACAGTAGCCATAAGCCGTAAAATAAATGCTGATGTTTTTATTGATGATAGAAACATAGGTGGTTTTATTGGTTGGAGCAGCGTTTGGCAAACACTTCATCCCGAAGGTGGCGAGTTTAGTCATCAACTTAAAAATGAAGAAGCGCATAAAAATTATCGCAAAAAAAATGATTCTTTTATAAAACGAATTTTTGGTAAGTAATGATATATTTAAAAACTGCAGAAGAAATAGAATTAATGCGCAACGCAGCGCAAATAGTTTCTAAAACATTAGGCTTGGTTGCCTCCGAAATTAAAGACGGGGTTACACTAAAGCACTTAGATAAAATTGCGGAAGAATTTATACGAGATAGTGGTGGCGTGCCTGTATTTAAAGGCTATAACGGCTTTCCAGCTACACTTTGTCTTTCTATGAACGAGCAAGTTGTACATGGTATTCCGTCTGATAAAATTTTAAAAAGCGGCGATATTATTTCGGTTGATTGTGGCGTAAAAAAACAAGGCTTTGTCGGCGACCATGCTTACACATTTTGTTGCGGAGAAATTAAACAAGAAGTACAAGATTTAGTACGCGTTACAAAAGAGAGTTTATACGTTGGAATTGAACAAGTAAAAACCGGCAACCGCATTGGAGATGTTAGTTTTGCTATACAACAACACGCCGAAAAACATGGTTATGGCGTTGTAAGAGAGTTAGTGGGACATGGTTTAGGTAAGAGCTTGCACGAAAAACCCGAGGTGCCTAATTATGGCAAACGTGGCAATGGTGCTAAAATTCAAAATGGATTAACCATTGCTATCGAACCTATGATAAATATGGGTACTAAAGACGTTAAGCAACTTAACGATGGTTGGACAATTATTACAAAAGATAAAAAACCATCAGCACATTTTGAACACGATGTAGCTGTTGTAAATGGAGTTGCAGATATACTTTCTACCTTTCTATTTGCAGAAGAAGCTATGAATAAAAATGATTTTTTAGTGAAAATATAGGTTAATAAGTAGTAAAATCTTATCTAATCTCCTGGCACAACTCAATTAAAACTCCATTTGTAGTTTTTGGATGTAAAAAGCAAATCAGTTTATTATCAGCTCCTTTTTTAGGCTCGGGGTTTAAAACTTCAAAACCTTCGGCTTGCAAGCGTTTAATTTCGGCATAAATATCATCTACCTCAAAAGCCATGTGGTGTATGCCTTCGCCACGTTTCTCCATAAATTTAGCAATGGCAGAGTTTTCATTTTGAGCTTCTAATAACTCAATTTTGCTTTCGCCCAGCATAAAAAAAGACGTAGAAACCTTTTCGCTTTCAACGGCTTCTGTTTTATATAAATCTTTACCAAAAAGCTTTTTAAAAAGCTCATTACTTTCTTTCAGGTTTTTAACGGCAATGCCAATGTGCTCAATCTTTTTTAACATACAGGGTTACAATAAAATGTGTTATCTTTGTGGTTCAAAATTAAATCTTTTAATCATGAAATTAGGTACCGGAGAAATTATTTTAATTCTTGCTGCTTTATTATTGTTATTTGGCGGCAAAAAAATTCCTGAGTTAATGAAAGGACTTGGTAAAGGCATGAAAGAGTTTAAAGATGCTTCAAAAGGAGAAGACAATTCTGCTTCTGTAGAAAAAACTGAAAAACCCTAATCTTTCCTGTGTACGTATTTAAAAGCATTGCTTCGCTTCAAAGCGATTTAAAGCAAGGCACAACTAATTGTAAAGATTTAGTCAATTTTTCTTTGTCTTCTATTGAAGAAAAAAAACATCTTAATATATTTTTAGAAACCTTTAATGAATCTGCTTTAAAACAGGCCGATTTGGTTGATGCTAAAATAAAAGCAGGCACAGCAGGGCGTTTAGCTGGTGTTGTGGTAGCTTTAAAAGATAATATCTGTTACAAAAACCATAAAGTTTCTGCTTCTTCTAAAATTTTAGAAAACTTCACTTCTCTTTATAGTTCTACGGTTGTAGAGCGTTTGTTGGCTGAAGATGCTATTATTATTGGTCGCACTAATTGCGACGAATTTGCTATGGGCAGCAGCAATGAAAATTCTGCCTTTGGTAAAGTTTTAAATCCGTTAAATGAAAACACCGTTCCTGGAGGTTCTTCAGGAGGTTCGGCAGCAGCTGTTGCCG
>JBDTJJ010000348.1:0-7184 GCA_039935895.1 Bacteroidia bacterium
TACTTTTAGTTTTTAAATTAAACACAACAATATGAAGAAATTAATATTTACTTTATTTTTAGTAGCAACCTTATCTGCATCGTATGCAAATCATTTTATTACCGATGATGAAAAGCTTAGCGTAAAAGGTATTGCGCAGGTTGAAATTGCCAAGCAAAAAATGTATAGCGGGCTGTTTAGAGAAGCCCTTTCTATCTTTAAAGAAGTATTAGTGGAGAGCCCTAAAAATAGCACCGTGTTATATTATGCGGCCGAATGCTGTAACAAATTAGGCGAACCTGAAATAGCTGCAAAATATTTAGAAACAGGTAAAACTACTACAAACCCCAAGGTAGAAACCTATTATTTGTTAGGTGCCATTTATCAAGCAGCCGGCAAAACAGATGATGCCCTTGCCGAATTTAATACCTTTAAAAGTAAAGCTTCTCCCAGCGAACAAAAAGAAAGTAATGTAGATGTAAATATCAGTCAGTGTAACAACGCTAAAAGATTAATGGCAAGCCCTGTAAACGTAAAAATTGAAAATTTAGGTCAGAAAATAAATTCTAAATACGAAGATAAAGGACCTGCCATTACCGCCGATGGCAAAAAACTTTTCTTTAATAGCAGAAGACCAGAAACTACCGATGCACCTATAGATGTTGAAGGAGATGGTAAAAATTTTGAAACCATTTATTTTTCTACCTGGGATACAACCAAAATGCAATGGACAGAGGCCGATCAAATACCAGGACAAATTAATCAAGCAAATTCGCACGTAGCCTGCACTGGTATTTCTGCCGATGGCAAACAAATTTTTATTTATAAAAACGATCTCACAAATCCCGAAGCACGTGGCGGAGATATTTTTGTATCTAAAGTATTAAATAACAAATGGAAAACACCAGAGCCTTTTGGAAAACCAATAAACACAAGCTATTGGGAAGGTGGCGCTTGTATTTCGCCAGATGGAAAAACACTTTATTTTACATCAGAACGTAAAGGTGGTTTTGGTAACAGCGATATTTGGGTAGCCCAACGCAAAACAAAAACAGAGTGGGAAACTCCTGTAAATATTGGTAAAGAAATCAACTCGCCAAATGATGAGGCTGGTTTGTTTTTAGCACCCGATGGCAAAACACTTTTCTTTTGCAGCAACGGCGCAAACAGCATGGGCGGCTACGATGTTTTTAGAACCGTTATGAAAGATGGCGTTTGGAGCAAGCCAGAAAATTTAGGTTATCCTATCAACACTACAAAACGTGATGGGCCATTAGTTATGGGAGCTGATGCACGTTACGCCTATTTTTCTTCTGATAGATTGGGTGGTTTTGGTGAAAACGATATTTACAAAATTGATTTGTTAGACTACGCTATTTTAGAAAAAGATTTTAAACACCAAGCCGATAATACACTTAGTATTTTAAAAGGTTTAGTGCGTGATGGCTTAAGTGGTAACGTTGTTGAAGGTGCAGAAATTACCTTTACAAATGCTGCTGGAGAAAAGGTTAGTTTAACCACTAATGAAACGGGCGAATACCTTATTACATTAAAAGGTGGTACCGATTATCAAGTAAAAGTTACCAAAAAAGACTTTAAACCTACCGAAGAAAAAGTAACACTTTCTCTTAATAAAACGGGAGATATCTTTACACTAGAAAAACAATTTTTATTAAGCAAATAATATTTTATTAAACAAATTTTCATGAAAAAATTACTTGTATTTGCAGCATTGGTGCTTTTTAAAATAGCCGATGCACAAAACAATTACGCCTATTTTGTTGACTTAAATAAAGTAGAAAACGATAAAATACAAGTAAAACTTATTCCGCCGGCTATTGCAGAAAGTCAGGCTACTTTTATGTTCCCCGCCATTGTGCCCGGCACGTATGCCATTTATAATTTTGGCAGATTTATATCCGATTTTAAAGTAATTGATAAAGCTGGGAAAGAAATTGCCTATACAAAACCAGACGAAAACACATACAATATTTCTTCGCCTCAAAATATAGATTACATAACGTATTTAGTAGAAGATAGCTGGGATTGTCCGTTAAAAAAGCATGAAAGTAAAGATGATATTGTTTTTGAACCAGCCGGCACAAACATAGAAGCCGATAAAAATTTTGTTTTAAACACACACGGCTTTTTTGGCTACTTTAAAAATTACACCAACAAACAATTTACAGTAGAGATTAAAAAACCAAAAGGTTTCTATGCTTCTAGCGGCTTGACTTCTATTAAAAATGGAATTGATGCTGATGTTGTTGATGTAGTTGATTATCATAAATTAGTCGATTCGCCCATTATGTATTGCTTGCCAGATACTGCTTTTGTTGAAGTGGGTGGCGCGCGCGTATTGGTTTCGGTTTATTCTCCAAACAAAAAAATTACGGCGGCATACATTGCTAAAAATATTGCCGAAGTTTTAGATGCACAACGCAAATATTTGGGCGGTACACTTCCAGTAGATAAATATGCTTTTATTATTTACTTAAACGATAAACCAACTTTATCGGGCTCTAACGGAGCATTAGAACATTGCTATTCTTCGTTTTACGTAATGCCCGAAATTGATTCGGTTTACATAGCACAAGAAATGCGTAACGTGGCTGCGCACGAGTTTTTTCATATCGTAACTCCGCTTAGTATTCATAGTGAAGAGATAGGAAATTTTGATTTCAATAACCCTAAAATGAGCAAACATTTATGGTTGTATGAAGGTTTGACAGAATACAACGCGCATCATGTGCAAGTGCTTTATGGCTTAATTGATATTGATAAATTTATTGAAGTTATGCAGGGCAAAATGAGTGAAGCGCAAACTCAATATAATGATACGATGCCATTTACGTTTATGAGTTCGCATGTACTAGAAACAAAATACCACAAGCAATATAACAACGTATATGCAAAAGGCGCACTTATAAATATGTGTCTGGATATTTCTTTACGCTACAATAGTAATGGCAACTATGGCACCCAAAATTTAATGGCAGATTTATCTAAATTATATGGTAAAGATAAATCGTTTAAAGACGACCAATTGTTTAACGACATAGAAAAACTAACAACGCCTCAAACAAGAGATTTCTTAAATAAATATGTTAGCGGAAATCAAAAACTTCCGTTTAAAGAAGTGCTTGATATGGTTGGTTTAAATTACACCGAAAAAGCCCAAAATGAACAAATTAGCCTGGGTGGATTTAGTATGGGCTTTAATCCAAAAACAAACCGAGCTGTTATTTTTGATGTGGCTAACGCAGATGCTTTTGGGAAAAAAATGAAGTACAAAGAAGGCGATGAAATTGTTTTGTTTAATGGTAAAGCAGTAACTATGGAAAACTATAAAGAAGTGCTTTATGGCTTTTTACAAAACGCAAAAAATGGCGATAAATTAATAGTTGAAGTGGCTCGTAAAAAGAAAAATACCGAAAAAGTAAAAACACTTTCTGCAAAAGTTGCACCGGTAAAAGTTACTATCTTAAATGAAATTACGGTAAATAAAAACGCTTCAGATAAACAAGTATTAGCCCGCAACGCTTGGTTAGGACTTAAATAAAAGGCCATGCAAAAAGCCCGTATTTATTGGATTGCACAATTAATTGGCTGGCTTACTTATTTTACCGTCAACTTTTTTTTCTTTTATACCGTATCATCAAAAGATATTTTATATCATGTCTTTTTAGTGCCTTCAGCTATTTTATTAACGCATGGATTTAGGTATTTTATTATTTCAAAAAAGTGGTTACAAACAGCTGTTGTAGAACAAATAACAATTTCTATTATTTTTAGTTTACTGTTAGCGCTTATCTTTTTTTTAATAGGTTTTATTTTAAACTTAATCATATTTAATGCGGCCGAAAAACTTTCTCTTAATGGCTTTATAAGCTCGCTTACTGGTTTTTGGATTGTGTTTTTTGTTTGGAGTATTTTGTATTTTTCCTTTCATTACATCGTTAATTATCGAAAGGCAGAAATTCAGCAATTAAAAATGGAAACTTCTTTAAAAGAAGCTGAATTAAATAAATTAAAATCGCAGTTAAACCCACATTTTATGTTTAATGCTATGAATAGTATCAGAGCATTAATAGATGAAAATCCGCCAAAAGCTAAAGAAGCTATTACACAACTGTCTAATATTTTGCGACAAACTTTAACCCTCGAAAAAAATAAAGTCATTGCTTTTAATGATGAAATGACTTTGGTAAAAGATTACCTTGCCTTAGAAAAAATTCGTTTTGAAGAACGATTAGAAATTTCATTACATATCGATGAAGCATCTTCTGCTTATAAAATTCCGCCTATGCTTTTGCAAACTTTAGTAGAAAACGCCATTAAACATGGTATTTCAAAACTAACAGAAGGCGGCCTAGTTTCTATCACAACAAAACAAACTTTAGACAATAAATTGCAGATTGAAATTTTAAATACCGGAAGGTATAATCCAGATGAAAACCCGCAATCGGGCTACGGATTAGAAAACACCCGAAACCGCTTAGCGTTTGTATTTGCCGATGAGGCATCGTTTTTAATCGTTAATGAAAATGATACCCAAGTGAGAACTCAAATTGTAATACCTTTACTTTAAATTAATATTTATGAAAGCCATTATAGTAGATGATGAACGCCTTGCACGCCAAGAGTTGAAAACAATGTTAGCCGAACATAAAGACATTGAAATTATTGCCGAATGCGCCAATGCCAACGAAGCCAAAGAAAAAATTAATTCCTTAAAACCCGATGTGGTTTTTTTAGACATACAAATGCCAGGCAAAAACGGATTGGAGCTTGTACAAGAACTAAATCCTTTACCCGAAATTATTTTTATTACCGCGCACGATGAGTATGCTTTGCGTGCTTTTGAAATTAATGCGCTCGATTATTTACTAAAACCGGTTCAGCCCGAACGTTTAGCCGAAACACTTAAAAAACTGTATTTAAAAGAAGAAGATACGGTTGAAGAATTCAGGACTATTTTAACCGATGAAGACCAGGTTTTTTTAAAAGACGGCGAGCGTTGTTGGTTTGTAAAACTGGCAAACGTGCGTTTATTTGAAAGCGAAGGAAACTATGTACGTGTGTTTTTTGAAACAAACCGTCCGCTTATATTAAGGAGTTTAAATAATTTGGAGCAAAGGTTAAGTCCGGCAAGTTTTTTTAGAGCCAGTCGCAAACACATTATAAACTTAAAATGGGTTGAGAATATTGAACCGTGGTTTAATGGCGGTTTAATGGTAAAACTGAGAGGCGGTGAACAGGTGGAAATATCTCGACGTCAATCGGTTAAGTTAAAAGATATGATGAGTTTGTAGTTTTAATGAAATTTTAATCTATTGTTGCTTTTTGCTATTTTTTTTTAACAAAATTTAGTATATATTTGTTATTGTAAAAACAAACAACATGAAACAACTATTATCTTATCGTAAAATTTTTGGAGCAAAATTAAATTTGTTAGCTCTTTTACTCGCTATTTCGTTTACTACGTATGCGCAAAATCGTCTAATTAATCCAAATCATAACAGGTATTTAGATAGATCTGTTAACCAAAATTTAACTGCCAAAACAGCTGCTACTGCTACGTGTCCTACCAGCCCGGTTACTTTAGGTTGTCAAGATTCTACCAATATTGTTAATGGTACAGCTACTACCATAGCTAATAATTCTACTTTAGCTTGTAATAACCAATCTATTGTAATATATTCTAATGGTGGGTCTGTTTCAAATGAAAACACACCTTGTGTTTCTACAATATATTCGCCCTATTACACAAACGTTCGTAATCAGGTAACAGAAACATTTTATGAAGGAGGGCAAAACATTGGTTGTGTTGGTCCAACAGGTTGTTCTTTTCCTATTGGCGGAACTCCTAATCTAAGTATAAGTGGTGTAACTAATTGGTCGGTATTAATTGGATATTTAGATCCAACTTTACAACACGATTTTACCTTTTGTAGAGCTGGAAATATAACAGCAACTTCTGTTAGTTTACAAGATTGTTGGACAGGAGCTACCCTTGCTGGCCCTGTACCACTTAGCAATGCATCTGCAGCACCTTGTTTTACAATGACTTTACCTGCCAATACAGACATTGGTACAGCAAACTATAGCATTGCACCTGCATCAGCAAGCGCATCTTTAATTAATTATGGAGATGGCGAAGCACAGATTAAAACATATATGCTTCCAGCTGGCACTTATACAGTTACTTATACATTTACCCCTCCAGTAAGCTCTGGTTGTGGACCTGTAACAGGAACTTATAAGTTTACAGTTGGCCCAAATCCAACGGTAAGTGTAACTAGTCCAACTGTTTGTGCCGGTATAACACCAACCATAACAGCAAGCGGAACAAGCACATCTTATAGCTGGTCTCCTTCTACCAATTTAAGTGCTTCAACAGGATCTGTAGTAACATATAATGGAAGCACTTCAACAACTTATACTGTAACGGGTATGAAAGGAGGCTGTACTTCTTTGCCAGCAACATCTACCATAACAATTAATCCAACACCCACAGTTACAGTAAACTCGCCTTCTATTTGTCCAGGAGCAACAGCAACTTTAACAGCAAGTGGTGCAACTACTTATAGCTGGAGTGCAGGTTTGAGTGCCACTACAGGTGGAAGTGTAACAGCAACTCCTGCTTCTGCAACTGTTTACACCGTAACAGGTACATCTTTAACGTGTACATCATCTGCAACAGCAACAATAACAATTAGCCCAACACCAACAGTTTCGGTAAACTCTCCTTCTATTTGTCCTGGAGGAACGGCAACTTTAATAGCCAGTGGTGCAACTACTTATAGTTGGAGTGCAGGTTTAAGTGCTACTACAGGTGGAAGTGTAACAGCAACTCCTGCTTCTGCAACTGTTTACACCGTAACAGGTACTGCTTCGACGTGTACATCATCTGCAACAGCTACGGTTTCTATTATACCAACAGTAACTATAACAGCAACAAGTGCAACAGTTTGCCCAGGTGGCACTGGTACATTAACCGCAAGCGGCGCATCAACATATACTTGGACTCCTGTAACAGGATTAACGCCTGCCACAGGCGGAACAGTTCAAGCAAATCCATCATCTACCACGGTTTATACTATAACAGGTGCCGATATTAATAATTGTCTGGCTTCACCAGGAACAGCAACTTTAACCATATCTGCAATTGGCTCTTTAGTAGTTAGTAATGATACATCTAT
>JBDTJJ010000349.1:0-5380 GCA_039935895.1 Bacteroidia bacterium
TTTACGGAAATCTCTTTTTAACTGGCGACGAATAATGTGAAACTGTTGCGCAGGCGTTGTTGTGTTTACAATTTGCATGTTGTTTTTTGCACACATTTGTAAAAAACGTTCCATACGTGCCGACGAGTGTTCTGGGCCTTGTCCTTCGTAGCCGTGTGGCAACAGCATAACCAAGCCATTCATGCGATGCCATTTATATTCGGCAGATGATAAGTATTGGTCGATAATAATTTGTGCTCCGTTAAAGAAATCTCCAAACTGTGCTTCCCAAATAGTAAGAATATTTGGTGATGCAAATGCGTATCCGTATTCAAAACCAAGCACACCATATTCACTTAAAAGCGAATTGTAAATGCTTAATTTTCCTTTGGTAGAAAGGTTATTTAAAGGCACATATTCCTCTTCACTGTCTTCAACTTTTACAACAGCATGACGATGCGAAAAAGTTCCGCGCTCTACATCTTGTCCGCTAAAACGCACATCATTTCCTTCGCTCATTAATGAAGCGTAGGCTAATAATTCGCCCATTGCCCAATCATAATTATCGTTGGTAATCATGTTGCGGCGATCGTCAAATACTTTAGAAATTTTATTGAAGAACTTTTTATCTTTTGGTAATTCGGTGCTGCGTTTGGCTAAGTCTAAAAATAATTTTTCGGAAATAGTTGTGTCAGGAGATTTATCGAAATCCTCGTCTGTAGCCATTTTCAAGCCCTTCCAGTTTCCTTCTAAAAACGAAGTAACTTTTGCTTTTTCTGTTTTTTTAGCTTCGTCTAAATTAGCTTCTAATTCTGCTTTAAACGCATTTTCAATATCTTTTGCTTCAGCTGCCAAAGGAGATTTTTTAAACTCCAATTCCCTTACATATAAATCTTTTGGATTTGGATGTATAGCAATTTCTTTATACAAAATTGGTTGGGTAAATCGAGGCTCGTCACCTTCGTTGTGTCCATATTTACGATAACATAAAACATCAATAAATACATCGCGATGGAAAGTCTGACGGAAATCCATTGCCAGTTTTGAGATGAAACAAAGTGCTTCCACATCATCTCCATTTACGTGAAACACAGGTGATAGCACGACTTTCGCCACATCTGTACAATACGTTGACGAACGACCATCGATATAGTTTGTAGTAAAACCAATTTGATTATTTACAACAATGTGAATAGTGCCTCCGGTTTTGTAACCATCGAGCTGACTCATTTGCACAACTTCGTAAACGATGCCCTGACCAGCAACAGCAGCGTCTCCGTGCATTAAAATAGGACAAACTTTTGAGTTATCTCCACCATGATGGTTATCTACTTTTGCACGCGCAATACCTTCCACAACAGGGTTTACAGTTTCTAAGTGAGAAGGATTTGGCGTTAAGCTAATGTGTACTTTTTTGCCCGTATCACTTGTCTGATCAGATGAGTAGCCATTGTGGTATTTTACATCGCCATCAAATAAACTATCTTCACTTGGGCGACCCTCAAACTCAGTAAAAACATCTTTATAAGTTTTGTTCATGATATTGGTAAGCACATTCAACCTTCCGCGATGCGGCATACCAATTACATAATCTTCAATACCAAGCTCGGCGCCGTGTTCCATCAAAGCGTTCATAGCAGGAATAACTGCTTCACCACCTTCTAACGAAAAACGTTTTTGTCCAACATATTTTGTAGCCAAAAAGTTTTCGAATACAACGGCTTGCGTTAATTTTTTTAGGATGGTTCTTTTTTCTGCGTCAGAGTAGTTAGGCGTATTTTTAGATTTCTCCATACGCTCTTGCAACCAGTTAATAATTTTAGGGTCGCGCATGTATAAAAACTCCACACCAATACTTTCGCAATAGGTTGTTTTTAAATGAGCAACAATATCGCTTAGTTTTGCAGGGCCAATTCCTAATTCGTTTCCTGCATGAAAAACAGTATCTAAATCTTTATCGCTTAAACCAAAATTTTCTAATGCTAAAGTTGGCTCGTAAGTACGGCGATGGCGAACGGGGTTTGTTTTGGTAAATAAATGTCCGCGTTGGCGATACCCATTTATAAGAGTAATTACCTTAAATTCTTTCGCTACGTTTTCAGGAATGCCACCTTTATCGGTGTAAGAAGTTTGGGCAAATTCAAATCCCTTAAAAAAATCTCTCCACGATGCATCAACGCTGTTAGGGTCTTTTGCATATTGCTGAAACAGGTCTTCTATTGCGTTTACATCACTGGTACCTACGTATGAAAATTTATCCATGGTTAGTTTGGCTTAAAAACAGCAACGAAGGTATTAATTTTGAGGGAAATTGCCACAGGATTTATGGCTTATTTTCAGGATAAGAAATTAAGATTTAGCCGCAGATTACGCAGATGCCGCAGATTTTTTTATTTGAATTTTTTGCGTGATAATTTTATCTGAGAAATTAGTGCAATCTGAGGCGAAAAGAAATTTTTTATTTCTGATTTAAATCCTCTAAAACGTTGGTATAAATGTCTTTTAATTTTTGAGGGTTTTTTGTGTAGTAGGTAAAACTAGAATCAAAGCGTTGAAGACTAACTTTATAATTAGCCAGCACGTTTATTTTTTTTAGCGTATCATTCGCAATACCACTGTTTAAAGCAGCTTCGTTCATAGTTAAATCCACCAAAATAAATTCCATGGTATCTGCAGAAATTAAATCGGTAGGCGGTGGAATCTCCTTTTTAAAGGAACAACTACTAAAAATTAAGAATGCAAAATTAAGAATTAAAAAAGTTGAATAATATGCTGAAATACGCTTTTGAATTTTGAATTTTGAATTTTGAATTTCTCTAATTGCCATTAAATGATGGTTTGCGTTTTTCTAAAAATGCTTTTACACCTTCTTTAAAATCGGCAGTTCCAAACATTTTTCCAAACTCTTCAATTTCAACATCGTAGCCATTATACTTGTTGTTAAAGCCTGCATTAATAACTTTAATAGCTGTTTTTACAGCCACCGGAGAGCGACTAGTAATTTTAGCTGCAATTTCTTTACACTTATTTAATAATTCCTCTTGTGTAACCACGTAGTTTACAAGTCCCCATTTGTAGGCATCTTGTGCGTTAATCATGTCGGCAGTAGTAATCATTTCAAAAGCTTTGCCTTTGCCTACAAGTTGCGCCAAACGCTGCGTTCCGCCATAACCAGGAATTACACCTAAAGATGTTTCGGGCAAACCCATTTTAGCGTTATCGCTTGCAACGCGCATGTGACAAGCCATAGCAAGTTCTAAACCTCCGCCAAGTGCAAAACCGTTAACGGCCGCAATAATTGGTTTAGAGTAATTTTCAATGAAATTAAAAAGTTTAAAATGACCGGTTGCGCTAAGCGATTTACCTTGTTCAATATTATAATTAGCAAATTCTGCAATATCTGCACCAGCCACAAATGATTTTGTGCCAGAGCCAGTTAAAATAATAGCACGAATTTCTTTATCATTTTCAGCCTCAATTAATGTTTCATGAAGTTCTTCAATAGTCTTTGCGTTAAGGGCATTTAATTTATCGGGGCGATTAACAGTAATCGTCAAAACTTTGTTTTCTACTTCTGTTAATACGTTTTCAAAGGTCATGGTTAGCATGTGATTGTTTTTTTATGCAACGAATATACTGCAATTAATATGCCACGGTTTTTTAGTTATGCAAAGGTTTTTAACAACAACTTTGTTTGTCATTCCGAACTTGTTTCAGAATCTGCTACAGATGCTGAAATAAATTCAGCATGACGAATAAATTAACAGGTTTCTATTTTATTGATTCTGTCTTGGTGTCTTCCCCCTTCAAAATTTGCATCTAAAAAAGCATCTACACATTTAAAAGCAACATCTTCGGCAATGTATCTAGCAGGTAACGCCATAATGTTTGCGTTATTGTGTTGCCTTGCCATGGCTGCAATTTCGGGCATCCAACAAAGGGCAGAGCGTATGCCAGTGTGTTTGTTTGCCGTAATATTTATACCATTTCCGCTGCCGCAAAGTAAAATGCCAAGCGTATCTTTTTCAGTTAAAACGTTAGTGGCAACTTTGTGCGCATAATCGGGGTAATCGGCACGTTCTTCGCTGTAACAGCCGCAATCAACGGTTTCCATGTTTTTCGTAGCTAAATATTTTCTAATTTTTTCTTTCAGTTCAAAACCTGCGTGGTCGCTGCCAATAAATATTTTCATTTTTTTCATTTTAAATTAAAGTGCTTGTATTTAGTCTGGTTACAACATACATTATACAAAGTACAATTTCTTAACTAATTTCAAAATTATCTGCGTCCATTCCCATTGGAAATTTTTTTCTAAGCTCGCTTAAAAGTTCGTAATCCAACAAAACAGTTTCCACACTTTCTTCGTTTGCTTTAGTGTGACTAATTATTTGTCCTAATGGATTAATTACCATGCTATCGCCTGTGTGATTAAACCCGTTTCCATCTACACCAATTCTATTAACACCAACTACATAACATTGGTTTTCTATGGCGCGCGCTATCAGCAATTGTTTCCAAGGGTAGCTGCGCACTTCGGGCCAATTGGCAACATACATTAGCACATCATAATCTGCAATTAGCTCATTATTTTTTTTTGTCCATTTATTTCTGCTCCAAACAGGAAATCGTAAATCGTAACAAACTAAAGGCAAAATTTTCCAACCATTTATAGTTGTAATAATTTTTTCGGCACCAACTTTATAGTGTTGGTCTTCGGCGCCCATTCTAAACAAATGGCGTTTATTATAATGTTGTATTTTAGTTGGTTCTACCCAATATAAACGATTATAAAAACATTTGTTTTCTTCCACACAAATACTCCCTGTAATAACACAATTTTTTTTTGCAGCTTTTTGCTTCATCCATTGCAAGCCTTTACCATCAATGGGTTCGGCGTTTTTGGCTGGTTGCATGGTAAAGCCGGTGGTAAACATTTCGGGCAAAACAATTACATCCGTTTTATTAATAGATGAAGTTAATTTATTAAAATTTGAAATATTAGCATCGGCATTTTCCCAAGCTAAAGAGGTTTGTATAAATGTAATTGAAAAATTTTTCATTTGTAAGTGATAACAAAGATAGATAGGTTTAGTGAAGCACAGCAAAAAGAAGAAATGTTTTTCTGTAAAATAAATTCAGTATCTTTATCGATACTATTTAGATTTTAAGCTACTAAAATGGAGTTTTCGGCAGGAAATATTACTAAAATAAGCGAGCATGTAATAGAAGTATTTTTTACGCGTGATGCTGAGGTTGATGAGAAAATAGCTATTGAGATTTTAACTCGCATTATTGAGTTAACGGAAGGCGGACCACATGCCTTATTATACGATTTTAATAAACGAAATGTTATCTTGTCTGATATTACCCGAAAAATTTCAGGTGTACGAAATTACAATAA
>JBDTJJ010000350.1:0-11550 GCA_039935895.1 Bacteroidia bacterium
CGTGGCTCTCAATTTAAAGGTTCAGTTCGTTCTCTTTAAAATTCTAAATTGAAACTGACTAATTATATAAAGGGCGACCGCGTTATCTGGATGGTAGTATTTTTACTAACCATTGTATCTATACTTGTTGTGTATAGTTCTAGTAATGCGCTTGCCCAAAAATCAAAAGGCGGCAACACCGAATACTTTTTGATAAAGCACGGATTAATCTGTTTAATGGGCTTTGTAATTATGTATTTAGTACATAAGTTTAATTACAAAATCTTTTCGCGCTTATCGCAAGTGGGTTTAATTGTTGCTATTCCGCTTTTATTATTTACGCTACTAAAAGGAGTTAGTGCAGGCGAAGCAAATCGCTGGTTAGAAATTCCGGGTATTGGTTTAACGTTTCAAACCTCCGATTTCGCAAAGCTCGCACTCATTGTTTTTGTGGCACGCATGCTTACCATTAAAGAAAATCAGTTAGGTGATTTTAAAGTGATACTAAAATCCATCCTTCTTCCGGTATCAATAATTTGTGCGCTTATTTTTCCGGCAAACTTTTCTACAGCGGCTTTATTATTTTTTACTTGCTTACTTATTATGTTTGTAGGCAGAGTTCCTTTAAAATTTATTGGCGCTATTGTGGGCGCGGGTTTATTAGTGGGCATTCTTTTCGGGACGGTTATTTATGTAAAGCCCGATATTATGCGCAGAGGTGCTACATGGAAAGCACGTATAGAAAATTTTGTGAACGGCGATTCGCAAAGTAATTATCAATCAGAGCAGGCTAAAATTGCTGTTGCACGTGGCTATGGTTTTGGGGTTGGCCCGGGTAACAGCACGCAGCGAAATTTTTTACCGCAAGCCGCGTCAGATTTTATTTATGCTATTATTATAGAAGAGTATGGCTCTTTAATGGGCTTATCACTTTTGTTTTTATACTTGATTTTATTTTTCAGATCCATCCGCATTTTACGAAAGGCAGAAAAAACCTTTGGCGGCTTACTGGCCGTTGGTTTAAGTTTTTCGTTGGTTTTTCAAGCTATGATAAATATGGCGGTTGCCGTAAATTTATTTCCGGTAACGGGGCAGCCGCTACCATTAGTAAGTATGGGCGGCACATCAATTTGGTTTACCAGTATTGCCGTTGGCATTATTTTAAGTGTAAGCCGCGAGGTTTACGACAACGATAGCAAAGAAAAAACCGATACTGTTGAAGAAGGCAACCTTGCCCCAGCCTAACAACTTAAGGTCGCAAATTGCGGCCTTAAAAATTCAAATCATAATTCATTAGGGCGTTCCGGCGTATTTCGTCATTGCGAGGCACGAAGCAATCTCATGCGCCGTCGGGCTTTTCACTTCAATCTTTTTGATTACAAAAAGTATTTTCGTTACAATCCCTAACGCAAGCAACTTTTTCTTATAGCTTTTTTTTCTACATTTGTTGAAGAGTATTATCCCTTAATGCTTTTAAGTAATACAAAATGGCTGAAGAGATACAAAAGCTAAAATTTAAGCAAAATGTAAACTTGCAAATTGAAGTTGTTCCTTTAGAAAGCCTGACTAAAGTAAATAAAGATCATTTAATAAAACCTCATCGAACTAATTTTTATCACATCTTCTTGTTCGAGAATTGCCAGCCTGTGCATTATGTTGATTTTCAAAAAATAAAAATACAACCATACAGTTTATTGTTTATAGATAAGGATAGAGTTCATCAATTTGACCAATTACTAAATTATGAAGGAAAAGTTTTAATATTTACTGACGAATTTTTTCCTGACACAAAGTTTTTACGAAGTTCTATTTTATTCAACAACCTTTCTGAAAAACCATCTCTAAAACTCTCGGATAAAGATTTTGATAAATTCATAGCCATTTGTGATAGCATAAGCGAAGAATTAACTTTACCTTTTGACAACAAGAAGCATTTTTTGCTAAAAAATCATTTACACAACTTCTTACTTGTTGCTGAAAGAGAAAAACAAAAGCAAGATTTAGTAGAAAGTAAAAAAGGGGTTGACATGGATTATACATTGCTTTTTCGTGATTTGTTAGAAATAAATTTTATCAAGCTAAAGGCAGTAAGCGATTATGCTAAGCAAATGTTTATTTCAGAAAAGAGACTCGGACAAGCAACGGCAAAAATAATTGGCAAGACCCCAAAAGAAATTATTACTGAAAGAATTATATTAGAAGCTAAACGCTTATTGGTACACAGCAATTTATCTATTAAACAAATAGGGCAAGAATTGGGTTTTGATGACCCAACTTATTTTGTTCGTTATTTTAAAAAACATACAGTAACTACGCCTGTAGAGTTTAGAGAAAAACAACTACATAAATAGCCCCCTTCTCAAAAGTGCCATACAAAGGATGATTTGTCCATTGTACATATTTTAAAACCGCTTCATCTTTGCACCAGCATTATTAACCAATAATAATTAAAAAATGGAAAACAAAGATTTATTAACCGCGTTTTACAAAAAATGTTTAACTGTAAACGCAGAAACTAATACTAATGAGGTATTAGGACAAATTTTAGCAGACAATTTTGTTTCGCATGGCTCTGTTGAAAGCAAAACAAAAGAACAGTTAATTGGGCAAATAGGATTCTTTTGGAAACTAATTCCTGACTTAAAATGGGAGCCTCAAGATATGGTTACCGAAGGCAATAAAGTGGTAGTGCGCAGCATAGCAAGTGGCACACCCAATGGTGATTTTATGGGTACACCAACTGATGGTACCAAATCTTTTAAAATAATGACCATTGACTTTCATCAAATTGAAAACGGTAAACTTACTACAGTACACCATTTAGAAGATTGGGGAATTGCTATGAAACAATTAAAATCTTAAAAAACAGGATATGGAATATATAGAAATCGTAAAATTCCAACTTAAAGAAGGCATCACAAATGCACAATTTATAGAAGCAGAGCAAATGCTTCGTGATATTGAAATGAATAAATTTAAAGGCTACTTGGGCAGAGAATTGTATAAATGTGAAGATGGGCAATGGTCTAATATTATTCGCTTCGATAGCAAAGAAACTATGACTACTTTTTTAGATAGCTTAAAAGAGCATAAACCTGAAGGCTTTAAATTATATGGTTCAATGATAGATTTCTCAACTGCAAGACTGGAATTTTTTACTAAGTTAATTTAATAATAAGAAACAATATGACAACACATGTAGCCATAGTACCCAAATGGGTAAGAATAGTTTTAGGCTTATTAGCCTTAGCAAACATAGCTTTTGGTATATCGGGTTATTTTAATATGGGCGGTTTGTTTCACGACTTAACCAATATTGATGTAAATAATGCAGCAATAAAATTTGGTAGTTATGAGTTTGCCGCGCGCAACCTTGCCATTGGTTTGGCTTTAGGCATTGTTTCCTTGCGAGGTGTGCCGGAAAGTATAACCATTGTTACCATTATTAGAGCACTTATTGAGCTTCAAAGTGTTATCATAGGTTTTGCTACAGGAAATATAAATGCAGGTGTAGCGGTAGCTGTGGTGATTTTTGCACTTGAATTATTTATCATTAAAACAATGATAGGTGTTATTGCCAAAAGAGACGCACAAAAATGAGGAAGCTATCTTTAATATTTCATGTAATGATGTTTTATACAAAATGATGCTAGTAAAGAAATATTAATGGGTTTCAATGCAATGTTTTAAAAAAAAGAAAATAGAATCTATAAAAATTAAGCCCTCCCAAAAAGAGGGCTTTTTTATTTGTAGTCTGCCGGAGACTACAAGACATTCACATAAATGATTTTTATTTGCAAAGTTCTTAGGCACATACATCAAAACAAATCATCGGGCAACGGATAAAATTCTTTCGTAAAAAGAATAACCTCACCCTTGATGAACTTGCCGATTTGCTTGGCACAGAAAGGCAGTATGTATGGAAATTGGAAAACGGTAAACAAAACATACGCTTAGATTACTTAGATAAAATAATTGCCGCGCTAAAATGCACACATCAAGATTTTTTAGTAAACAATACGTGATAAAAACAACCTTACATAAAACTACTTGTAGCCTTTTTCAGGTCTTCTGTTTCCTTTTTCAAAATACGTATTTACGTTTTCAAAACTTACGTATATGTTTGCAGGGCTTGCGCAAACGTTTTTATACCCTGCGTAAACGCTTAGCCAATAGCTATACACTTGGTTTATATATCTGCAAACATGTAGCAAACTTGCGTAAACATTTTTTATGTTCTGTATTTGGTTTAGAAAACTTGCGTGCATGTTTTTACAAGCTGCGTAAACATTTTTATAAGTTGCGTAAAAGTGTACAAAACTTCGGTACACCTATACACAAGCCGCGTAAACTTATTTACGCACCACAAATAGAAACCCTTAACCCTTATAAATATGACTATTTACATTGAACGACAAGATGCAGCCTTTAACCTGCAATTAAAAAACTTTGTAGCCAAAATTGGTACATACGCTACACCGCTTGGTTTAACTACCGCGCAAATAAATTCTATTAAGGCCGATGCGCTTTATTTTGATTATGTGCTTAATGCCATGATAACCTTTCAAACCTTTGCGCATAACTACACCAAATACAAAACCGAATTGCGCCACGGTCATGTAACCAATTTAGGTGGCTTGCCTACGCTGCCTGTTTTGGGCGCAGCCCCTGCCGTGGTAACGGCAGATATTGAAGCACGTTTTAGAAACCTGATACAAAGCTTTGCCAAAAACGCCAACTTTACGGCTGCCATGGCACAAGATTTAGGTATTGAAGCACCTGCCAATAATTTTGACCCAGCTACAGGCAAACCTGTATTAACGATAGATTTTAACCATGGCGGGCACCCTGTATTACATTATACCCGTGGCGAATTTGACGGCGTAGAAATTTGGAAAGATACCGGCGCAGGTTTTATAAAACTAGAACGCATTACCCAAACCAATTATACCGATAACACTACGCTGCCTGCCGCCGGACAAGCCGCCGTGTGGAAATACAAACTAATATTTTTGTATAAAGATACCGTGGTGGGGCAGTACGGCGATGTAGTAACCGTTACCGTTTATGGCCAAACAGGGCTTAACCCTACAGGTACTACGCAAGCACCTGCCAGTGCTTAAAATTGTTTTTGTACTATATGTAAATCCCTCGCTGCAAGCGGGGGATTTTTTTTATGATTAAATGTCGCACTCTTTTTCTATATTAATTTAATTGGTTTAGTTTTACTTTTAAAAAAACAAATGAAAAAATCAATTATATTTTTAGGATTAAGCTTGATAATATCCTTATGTTTTAGCCAAGCAGCTCCTAAGTCTCATCCAAATTATGGAGGCGGAAAACATACAGAGTCGCATGGAGGAACTTATAAAGGTGCATCATCTGGCTCATCTCATAAAGGCGGGAAATACAAAAATTCAAAAACAAACAATACCTACGGTCGCCATAAAAAATAATCGATGGAAAAGATTAGAAATGGCGGATTTTTTAGATTTGAAGTTTAAGATACAAATTAAAAACAAAGAGATTATTGATAATGGTTGAAGTAAAATCAAAAGGAGCAATAAATAGATTAGGCGATAAAATTAGAGAAGATGGGTTTAAAGTATCAGAACCAGTTCTTCAAGAATTACAAGAATATAGAATTTCTCATAAAGAAGCCTTATCATCTGTATTTAATACTCTTTGTTTACTTACAAAAAAATTGCATCCAACGAGTATAACTACATACAGATTAAAAAGATTTGAATCTATAATCGGTAAACTTAACAGATACCCAAAAATGGAACTTAGTAGGATGTGGGATGTAGCCGGGTGTAGATGTATAGTTAGATCTGATAAAGAAGTGTACAAATTAAAAGAACTAATAGGTAGTGTTCTTGAAATAAAAAAAGAATATGATTATATTATTAGCCCTCAATCTGAAGGATATAAATCTTTACATCTCTTTGTTGGTGTCCCTGATAGTAATAAGGTTATAGAAGTTCAAATTAGAAATAGAGTTGATCACAATTGGGCTACACTTGTAGAGATATCCGACTTATTATTTGATGCAAAACTTAAAGAATATGGAGAAAACAAAGATTTATTAAGATTCCATTTTTTACTATCAAAAAAAGCAAGTGACTTGTCAACTCATGATAAGTATGAAATTGCTAAGACAATTAAAAAAGATAACTACTTTGGCAAATTAAGTGAAGTTTTCACGAGAAATTATCTTCAGGTAAGAAAACAATGGAATAACATTGAAAATAATATAAACTATAAATATTTTTTAATAGAATCAAGAAAAAATGAAGTTCCAAAAATATATCCTTTTACAAATTTTAATGAAGCAGAAGTTAAGCATTTTGAAATATACAAAAACACACAAAATGCAAATATTGTTTTAACGCACCTATCATCTCCAAATTATGAGAATATTACAATTGCCTACTCCAATTACATATTAACGTTTCATACCTTTTTACATGAATGCCATAGTATCCTAATAAGTTTGATTGTTGAGGCACTTCAAAAGCAAAGTTATGGTGCATTTTTCAAAATGTATACGTTATATCTGGAATTAGTTTTTAATCATATGGATAACTTGGTTGAGGAGATGGTTGAGATTAGAAACTATGCAAATGTTTCATCTAAAAAAAGTAGAAGAGATTTAAAGAAGGAAAAGGAATGGTCTGCTCATATCTTGAGGGAAGTTAAGCGAAATTCAGAACATTCAGATAAACTACAGAAATTAGTAACTTTAAATTTACCATCAAATAATTTTAAGAAATTAATTTTCGAACAAATGGTAAAGATTATTTTAATTAGATATAAAAGAAGGGGAAACCGACTTCTAAAAAGAGTTAAACCAATGACAAAATAATAAAGATAATTCGAGAAAGTCCCGCGGCGGTAAACCGCTGGAACGCCCAAAAGTTTTTTATTTGTATATTTGTGTAAATTCAATTTACCATGAACACAGCCGCTTTAAAAAAAGAATTGCATCAAGCCATTGATAATGTTGCCGATAATTCTTTACTGGAAACTGTTTACACGCTTTTGCAAAAAAGCATGTATATGTATGAATTAAATACGGCACAAAAAAAAGAATTGCAACGCAGGCTTGCCGTTATTGATGCAGGTACTACTACGGCTACCCCATATAAAACAAGTATAAGTGCCATTCGCAAAAGCATTAAAACTAAATAATGTATCGTGTTGTTACTTCGGCATTTGCCGATGCCGATATGCTTGCTGCCGCACAATGGTACGAAATGCAGGAGGTAGGACTTGGCAATAAATTTTTGGACGATGTTGAGGCTTTGTTCGCGTATTTAGAAAGTAATCCTTTATTATTCAGAAAAATAGCTGTTACAGTATATCAAGCGCCTTTAAAAAAGTTTCCGTATGTGGTACTTTATAAAATAAAAGGAAAAATGGTACATATAGCGGCGGTATTTAATTGCTACCAAAACCCAAGTAAAAAAGGGTAAGCGTATAAAATAGTTTTGTTGCATTGCGTTAGGTGGAACGCCCTAAACCCAATTGGGTTAAATAAAAATGTGGTTAAACATAATATCCACAAGGCATAGTTTATAACCCTTGCTTAATTCCCAGTTAGCAGCCTCGCCAGCACCTATTTTTGTTACGCAACAAAATGGGCAAACTAAAAGTTATACTAAGTGGTGGTGGCACGGGCGGACATATATTTCCGGCGGTAGCTATTGCTAACCAAATAAAAAAGCAAGTACCCGATGCCGAAATTTTATTTGTAGGCGCCTTAGGCAAAATGGAAATGGAAAAAGTGCCTGCTGCGGGGTATAAAATTATTGGCGTGCCTATTGCCGGCTTGCAACGCAAACTTACGCTGGCTAACTTAAAACTTCCTTTCTTAATTATTCGTAGTCTTTTAAAAACAAAAAAAATAATTAAAGATTTTCAACCTTCTGTGGTGGTGGGCACAGGTGGTTACGCTTCTGGTCCTTTATTGAGAGCGGCTTGTAATAAAAATATTCCTGCGCTGATACAAGAGCAAAATTCGTACGCGGGTATTACCAATAAAATACTTTCTAAAAAAGTAAATAAAATTTGTGTGGCTTATGAGGGGATGGAAAAATTCTTTCCTGCAGAAAAAATAATTCTTACTGGAAACCCCGTAAGACAAGACTTGCAAGAGGTTGCCAATAAAAGAGAAGAAGGCTTACAATTTTTTAACCTGGATGGAAATAAGAAAATAATTTTAGTAGTTGGTGGAAGTCTGGGTGCTAAAGGCATTAACGAAGCCATGGGCAAAGGCTTACAACAACTGGCTGATAATAATATTCAATTGCTTTGGCAAACGGGCAAGTTATATATTGAAACTGCCAAACAACAAACAGCCCCTTTTGCCGATAAAAACATTAAGGCAGTTGATTTCATTACAAAAATGGATCTGGCCTATGCCATTGGTGATGTAGTGATATCTCGCGCAGGTGCAGGCGCTATTTCTGAGTTGTGCATTATTCAAAAGCCTTGCATTTTAGTTCCGCTTCCCACAGCGGCAGAAGATCATCAAACAAAAAATGCGATGTCGCTTGTAAATAAAAATGCGGCCATTTTGGTAAAAGATACCGAAACACAAAGCAAATTAATTACGGAGGCAATTGCCTTAATGAAGAATGAAACAAAGCAAACAGAATTGAAACAAAATATTGCAAAGCTGGCTTTACCAAACGCTGCTGAAGTTATTACAAACGAAATTTTAAAACTGGCTAATTATAAATAACGGTGAAACTTTTAGACTATAAACTAATATATTTTCTTGGCATTGGTGGCATTGGTATGAGTGCGCTTGCTCGTTATTTTAATCATTATGGTATTAAAGTGGCAGGTTACGATAAAACGCCCACTGTACTTACCAGCGAATTACAAGCCGAAGGAATAGATATTCATTTTGATGAAAATGTTGAATACGTAAATTACCTGCTTGCCGAATTTAAAAAGGAAGAAATATTAATTGTTTACACGCCTGCCGTTCCAAAAGAGCATGCCGAATTTATTTTCGTTCAAAAAGAAAATTACATACTTAAAAAGCGTGCCGAAGTTTTAGGCGAGATTACCAAGCAGTTTAAAACCATTGCCATTGCAGGCACGCACGGCAAAACAACTACCTCGTCTTTAATGACGCATATTTTAAAAACAGCCGGTTTTGATTGTTATGCTTTCCTAGGCGGCATCACAAAAAACTACAATACCAATTTACTTTTAGGAGATAAACAGCCAAACGAAAATACGTATGTGGTGGTGGAAGCTGATGAATACGACCGTTCCTTTTTAACCCTGCATCCCTACATAGGCGTTATTACCAGCGTAGATGCCGATCATTTAGATATTTATGGCGATGTGAGTTATATGCACGAGTCGTACACCATGTTTGCCAACCAGGTAAACGCAAGCGGACATTTAATTGTTAAGAAAAATGTTGATAACACATTAACCCTTAACGTAAAGAGGCATACATACGCCACTAATTTAGAAGCAGATTTTTGTGCCCAAAATGTAGAGATACGTGATGGCAATTTTTATTTTGATGTAAAAAGTTCTTTGTCGTATTTAAGTAATGCTGTGTTGGGCATTCCTGGCTTGCATAATGTAGAAAATGCAACGGCCGCAGTGGCTGTAGCACAATTGCTAGGCATTGATAATGCGGTTATAAAAGATGCCTTGCAAAGTTTTAGCGGTGTAAAGCGCAGGTTCGATTATCGTATAAAAACAAAAGAAGTAATTTACATTGATGATTACGCGCATCACCCCGAAGAGCTGAAAGCAGCTATTGGTGCGGCAAAAGCCTTGTATCCACACAAAAAAATTACAGGCATTTTTCAGCCGCATTTGTTTACACGCACACGCGATTTTGCAGCCGGCTTTGCCGAAAGTTTAGATATGCTGGATGAATGTTTGTTGTTAGATATTTATCCTGCCCGCGAAAAACCCATTGAAGGAATTACATCTTCGATGTTATTGAAGATGATGAAATCGAATAACAAAAAGTTATTGCAAAAAAATGAAGTGCTTGCTTACTTAAAAGAACATAACACAGAAGTGCTGTTGACATTGGGTGCGGGAGATATAGATACATTGGTTGAACCGATAGAGAAATTATTGAAAGAAAAATAGAAGATGTCATGCTGAACTTGTTTCAGCATCTCATAATAGTAAACAGATTCCGAAACGAGTTCGGAATGACGAAGTTGATGGATTGAAAATTGTTTGAAGGAGAAATAGTTGCGTTAGGGATTGAAGCGGATAGCCTTTTTGTAATCAAAAAGCTATGAGCGGAAAGCCCGACCCGAGGAAGCGAGGGAAACGCCCAAATTAAAATGAAGAAAATTAATTTTAAAAAAATAGGAGTAATTGTTCTTTGGTTTCTTGGAATTGCAGGATTAGTGAGCTCGTTGGCTTTTGTAACCGCCAGCGAAAATAAAGTAAAAGGTAAAAAGGTTGACGTTGTTATTGAAAAAGACGACGACAATAGTTTTATTGATGAAGATGATATTTTAAAATTTTTGAAAGATAGAAACGATACGTTCGTCAATCAACCGATGAAAGATATCAATGTCTACCAGATAGAAAGAGCTTTAAATACACATCCGTCTATTGCCAGTTCGGAAGTTGCGGTTACCGTTAATGGCGATGTAAGTATCAATATTAAACAACGTAAACCCATTGTACGAATTATCAATATGCAGGGCGAAAGTTTTTATATAGATGAGAAAGCAACTGTTATGCCGTTGGCAGATCATTACACGGCGCGCGTACTTATTGTAAACGGATTTATTCCTGAAAAATATTCTCAGTTTTATAATATTTCGGTGGCACAAATAGAAAAAGATTCGGCCTTTAAAGCCATTACTGTTATAGATGATATTTATGAAGTAGCCAATTATATTAAAAATGATTCGTTGTTGAACAGCCTGATTATACAGGCTTACATAAACAACGACAGAGAAATTGAATTGTATCCAGCCATCGGAAATCAGAAAATAATTTTTGGAGATGATAATGATATTGCAGAAAAATTTGAGAAACTAAAAACATTTTACACCCAAGGATTGAATAGTGTAAATGGTTGGAATAAATATTCAATCATTAATTTAAAATATAAGAACCAAGTTGTTTGCATTAAAAAGTTTAGTGATGAAAAGAAACCTAAACCTGTTGTTGTACCTGTTGTAGTTGAAGAAAAGAAAAAAGAAGAAACGGAGAAGAAAGAAGAACCAACCGTAAAAGAAACAGAGAGGCCTACTGAAAAGACAGACGTAAAAGAAACTAAAAAAGTTGCTGAAACAGAGAAAAAAGATAAAATAAAAGCAAACGATAAAGAAACGAAGACCAAAGAAAAAAGCAATTCCAAAACCGGCGAAAGCAAGAAGAAGAAATTAGAAGGTTCAAATAAAACTGACAGTAAAAAAGATAAAATTAAAAATAAATAATCATGGAAGCATCAGACTTTGTAGTAGGCTTAGACATCGGAACAACCAAAATTGCGGCTATTGTAGGTCGTAAAAACGAATATGGTAAGATTGAAATTCTTGCCATTGGTAAAGC
>JBDTJJ010000351.1:0-6369 GCA_039935895.1 Bacteroidia bacterium
TTAAGTAAAGCACCTGCGTTTAAATCCATATAACCAACGTGATTATTCATGTTCATCACATAAGGGTCTTTTGTTGAAGTATTATAATAAAGCTGATCGTTTAAAATAAGTTTGCTGGCATCTATACTTTTGTAACCATAACCCAATTGCACACCAGCACGTATTTCGGCAAACTTGCTTATTTTAAAATGATACGCATATGATAACATAGCCAATGTAGAATTGATAGAGGGCGTTCCCATATTATCATGTAATAAAATAACACCAATACCACTATTGGCAGATGTAATATTATAATCGTAACTGGCGGCAATGGTTTTATATGCCGTAGAAACTCCGGGCCATTGATCACGTATATCTGCCGTAAAACGATGCTCGTATGTTTGACCCGTAAAAGCAGGGTTTAGCAACAACGGCATAGCGTAATACTGGGTTAATTGTGGGTTCTGCGCCTTTGCAAAACTCACCACAAAAATTAAAAATATGTATAGTAGCTTTTTTATCAAAGTTTTTTAGTAAATAAAATTTGTAAAATTTCTTCTGATGAAATTTCGTTTGGTTGTTTTGTTATTGGTTCAAAATCTAAGGTAATGGGTTCATAATCTTTACACTCTGCAATTACTTTATAACTTGAGTATGGATTAAGCACCATAATAAAATACCCGGTGTTGCTGTTGCTATTATATATACCACTTACTTTATTTGTCTCTTTATCTATTAATGTAATTTTGGCCGCAGTTGCACGCTGAGATTTTCCTTGTAATGCAATTCCTTTTTTAACGACTAAATCTGTTTCTACATAATGCATGTCGATAAAATAAAGGTCTTCGCTTTCGTAACCAGGTTCTGTTGAGTTTTCGTTTAACGAAGAATAATAACCATGTTTTGCGCTGGCATTAACCACAAAATAAATATCATCGCCTACTGTATTTACCGGATAACCTACATCTTCTGTTTTTGTAAAAAGTCCGTCTTCTAAAATGGTACATTTAAAAATATCATACTCACCCATTGTTTCGTGGCCTTTGCTGCTATAATATAATGTAGTTCCATCAGCACTTATAAAAGGTGCATCTTCATCATATTTGGTATTTATACTATTTCCTAAATTAGATGGAAGACTCCATTTTCCATTGGGAAGTTTAACTACTTTGTATAAATCTTTTGCGCCAAAACCTCCCGGTTTATCACTCGAAAAAACAATGGTATTTCCATCCGGACTAAAACAAGCGCTTACTTCTTTAAACTCGGTATTAATTTGCGGTCCTAATTTTTCCGGGTTCGTCCAACCATCTTTGGTAGCTTGCGTAGTATATAAATCTCCACTTAATTCATCTTTACTTGTGCGGTAAATGATCATTTGCTGTGCATCGGCAGATAAGGCTACGCAGGCATCGTGTGTTTTTGTATTAATGGGCGAACCAACGTTTTCGGGATTTGTCCATTCGCCATTTTTATAATAACTTACATAAACATCTTCGTAATAATTTTCCCAGGCATCTATAATATTTCCTGTACTTCCTGGGCGACGAGAGGTAAAATACAATACAGATTCATCGGCAGAAATAAGTGGAACGTACTCAGGATATTTTGTATTAATGTGATCCCCCAAATTTTTTATCACTGCTTTATGAGGATCCCTCATGTATTCCTGTGCATGTTTAGAAACTTCAATCAATCTATCAACCTCGTTGTTTTTATATTCTCGTTTGTTTTCATCAAATTTTTTATACTTAACATAATGCTCAATGGCTTCGTTAAACTTATGTTCTAAGTGAAAAATTTTTGCTTCGTAAAATTGTGCTTCCGCGTTATTGCTTTTATCAACCTTAATTAAATACGGAAGAATTGAATCGGGAAACTCTTTTAATTTATACCGACTAATAGCAATGTTTAAATTAATTTTTTCGTTATCAGGGTCTTCTTTATATATAGAAAGATATTTTTGAAGCGCATTTTTAAAATCATCGGTATCAAATAATAAATTGGCATCATTTAGGGCTGCTTTATATTGTTTGCTGTGTGTTTTTTGCGCATACCCCGAAACCATTGCCAATAAAGCAATGCAAAGCATCAGAATATGTTTTCTACATTTCATTTATCGTAACAAAGTTAAGTCGCCTTTTTTTTCAATACTTTTTCCATCGCTAGTAATACCTTTAATTTTCCAGATATAAACACTTTGTTCGCATAATTTTCCTTTATAATAACCATCCCAACCTACATGCACATCTTTACTTACAAAAAGTAATTCTCCCCATCTATTAAAAATATCAAGCTCGTAGGTTTGTAAACCACTTACGTTAGGATGAAAAATATCATTATCGTGGGATGTTGGATCATACACACCATCTGTTGATGGGCCACCCGGATTTGGCGTAAACGCATTGGGCACCACCACTCCTGTTTCTTCCGAAGCTTTTATAAGTGGGTACGTTAAACTATCAATACACCCGTGCGATGAAATAGCATAAAGTGTAACGGCAAATTGCCCGGCTTGCTGATATATATGCGTTGGGTTTGTTGTTGTTACAGTGGCCGTATTATCGCCAAAATTCCAGATGTAAGATGTTGCTCCCGAACTTAAATTAGAACAAACTATAGGGTCAACACCTACAGTAATAACAGTTGGGGTAACTACAAAAACGGCATGTGGCGAAGTATAAACAACCACACTATCGTAACCAATAATGCTATCTTTCCCACCAGGACCAAAAACCACCAGTTTAACATTATAATTACCCGGCTGGGTATAAACATAAGTTGGGTTTGGTATGGAGGCGCTTCCTAAATTATCGCCAAAATCCCATAAATAAGAAGTTGCATATTGTGATGTACTAACAAACGAAACCTTTAAGGGTGCGCAACCTTTTTTCTTGCCTTTAAAACCTGCAATAGGTAAAGGTGGTTTTATGATTTCAATTTTAGTAAGAGAATCTTTACAATATTGCGAACTAACAACAAGTGTTACACTATAGGTTCCCCATGTTGCGTACGTATGGTTTGGCGGACTTACGACCCCGCTTGTAGTACCATCTCCAAACTCCCATAAATTAGTAAAAGATGATGCATTAGCGGTTTGATTTACCAAGGTAATAGTGCGTGCTGGGTACATTTGTACCGTGGGTGTCATAGCAAATAAAGCTGTTGGTTTAGGATAAATATCATACGTATGAGAAAATGTAGAAGTACACCCAAAAGAATTTGTTACATTTAATACAGCCGTATAAAACAAAGTGTTACCAGTTGTATTATTATAAGTATGTATTGGCGCAACGGTATTATCTAAAGGAGAGCCATCGCCAAAACTCCAAGTATAAGTAGTTTGTGGTGTATTTGGAGTTGTGTTATGGAATGTAATATTTACAGGTGCGCATATTGGAGTATCTGCATAAAAACTAGCAATTATTTTAGGAAATACATTTATATATTTCTTCATCGTATCAGTACAGTTAAATGTATTGGTTACAATTAACTGTACGTTAAACGAATCTTTTGTTGCCAAAGATGTGTTAGTATATGTATGCACCGGATTGCTTATAGTAGATGTATTTCCGTCGCCAAAATTCCAAGCTACACTTGTGGCATTTACCGAACTATTAGTAAATACAGGTGTAAGCAGTGTACAGCCTGAAGTGGGATTTAAACTAAACGAAGCAATTGGTTTTGGTAAGACCGTAATTTTTTGTCGCGCTGTATCTGTACATCCAAAACTATTTTTTGCAACTAATTGTGCTGTATATGTTTTTATAGATGCTGTAGAGTTTGTATAAGTATGTGTTGGGTTTGTTGCCGTAGTAGTTGCAGAGCCATCACCATAATTCCAGGTGTAAGTAGTTGCTCCCTGTGTTGAATTATTAAATGTTATTTTTAATACAGCACAACCTATTGTATCACTAGTAAAACTTGCACTTACCTTTGGAAAAACATAAACTTCTTTTTTAGAAGTATCTGTACATCCAAAACTATTATACGAAACTAATTTTACCTGAAACGAATCTAATGCCAAAGAACTTGTGGTATATGTATGGGCTGTGTTGGTTGTTGTTGCGGTACCTCCATCTCCAAAAAACCAATTATATGATGTTGCATTAAGCGATGAGTTAGTGTATGTAACCACAAAAGGCGCACAACCCGAATTATTATTCAGCGTAAAAACAGAAGTTGGTTTTGGAAATACTTTGATAGGTTGATGTGCGGTATCAATACAATTAAAAGCATTTGTAGCAATAAGTTGTACGGTATAGATTTGTACAGAAACTGTTGTGTTTGTATAAGTATGCGAAGGATTAGCGCCTGTTGCTGTTGGAGATCCATCGCCAAAATTCCATTGATATAAAACCGCACCTGCCGCTGCCGGAAAATTTACATGCAATTGTGTACAACCCGAATCAGGCAAAGATTGAAAATTAAATTGTGCTTGCGGATAGGCTTGCACCACTTGCTTGGTAGAATCTTGACAACCACCAGCGTTAGTAACGTGCAGCGTTACGGTATAGTTTTGTAAAAAGCCTGTAGTATTTTGATATAAATGCGTTGGTGTAACCGATGTGGATGTAGCTGTTCCATCACCAAAATTCCAAACATAACTAACTGCGTTTTGCGAAGTATTTGTAAACGAAACATTAAACGGCGCGCAACTTGCCATAGAGTTTGAACTAAAAGATGCCACAGGTTTTCCAAAAACGTTAATGGTGTTTTTTGTAGAATCTTTACAACCTGCAACAGATGTACCAACTAATGTTGTGGTAAAGGTTTGGGTTGTTGTGGTAGTATTACTAAAGGATTGCGTTGGATTTATACTTGTTGATGTGTTTCCATTTCCAAAACTCCAATTATAACTTGTAGAACCCGTTGATGTATTCGTAAACGTAACCACCAGTGTCGGACAACCACTATCGGGTGCATTTATAAAAGAAACAATTGGCAACGGATTAATAACTAAAGGCACCGCAATACTATCTGAACAATGCGCTGTTGCAACACTTAATATTACAGTGTAAGTTGCCGCTGCGGTATATGTATGCGATGGATTTTGTGTAGTGTTTCTTATGCCTCCATCTCCAAAACTCCAACTCCAGTTTGTAATATTATCTCCTACTGCGTGTGTTGATTGATCTGTAAAAGCTACCGTATTATTTGCGCAACCAACATTGGTTGTAAATTGTGGTACAGGTTTTTGATAAACCGTTATGGTTTTTGTCTTGGTATTCTTACAATTATTAGCTGATGTAGCTAAGAGCGTAACCGTGTAATTTCCTGTAGTGTATGTTTGCGAAGGAGGTATTTGTCCAGTAAAGGTATTAGTGTTTCCAAAATTCCATTGCCATGAAATTGCACCTGTTGATGCGTCTGTAAAAACAGTTGTTATGGTATTACATCCCGTTGAAGGTACATCTGCAAAATCTGCCACAGGCGAAGCAAGTACCGTGACGACAAGCCGAGCCGTATCCTTACAGGAATTGGGGGCGCCTGCAATATATGCGACGACCGCAACTGTATAAGTACCAGCACTAGTGTATGTATATGTTTGTGGATTATGATTGGTTGAAATATAAGTTACATTATCTCCAAAATTCCATTTATACGAAAAACCTGTGGTGCTTGTATTGGTAAACGTCATAGATGTTCCAACACAAACTGTATCCGGATGCACAATTAAACCCGCTGTTGGTCGTGTTACAATACTAACCGTTAAGGCAGTTGTATCAACACCGCACTCATTGCTATCGTATAATAAAACGGTATAATTTCCAACAGTAGGATACGTAACTGTTTTAGGAAATGACGGTGGCCATGCCGTCCAATTTATAATAGAATCATGCCCAATGCCCCAGTAATTTCCAAAATCCCATTTTTCATATCGAATACCGTTATTTCCTTGGGCGTAACAGTTTCTTGATGTAGTATTTGTAAACGTAAATGAATTATCTGGCCAGCATTTTATATATGCCGATGGCGTTATGGCTGCTTGATCTTTATCGTAAATTTGTATGGGATTAAATTGCGCAATGGTTGGCGTACTAAACGTACAATGGTTTTGCGCTGTAAGCGTAACCATAGTTTGACAGTTAACTGTTCCTTTATTGTATGTGTGTGTTACCGTTTGCCCAGCGTTGGTATAATTATAATTTTGAGCCGCACTACCATCTCCAAAATCCCAAGAGAAAGTAGTTGTTTGAGATACATCAGTACTTGCATTTATAAAAGCCAAGGTTGCTGGTGCACAGGCCGTAGTAACGCCTCCAACCGGAATTTGTATAGATGCGTTAACGGGTTTTTCCATCACCACCACACCCGATAAGGTACAAGAAGGTGCGCTTGTAATGAGTTGAATATTAAAAGTATCAATAGCAGATGCGTAGCCAT
>JBDTJJ010000352.1:0-2987 GCA_039935895.1 Bacteroidia bacterium
TTTCCTTAAAATCGGAAAACGAATCGATTAAATTAACAGACTGCATGATACTTTTTTTTGTTTATGATTAAAATGGTAAAATTAACTTGGTTTCTTTTATTTTATCTAAATCTATTGTTACGTTTTCAATAATTGTTTGCTTACCCTTACCTATTTGCTTGCGTTCTCTGGTTTTTATTTCGATAGTTACCGTTTTGTCATCAGCACTTGCTAACGAACCGATAACTTTTAAGCCATCTTTTTTAACAACACCAACCTGCTTACCGTAATATTTTTGATACTGAGGAAGCACGGTAAAAGCCTCATCAATACCCGGCGAAGAAACAATTAGTTCAAAATCTTCAGCCTCTCTATCTAATTTCGATTCGATAAATTTGCTAATAGCAATGCAGGTTTCGATAGAAACGTGCTTAGGTTCATCAACATAAACTTCAATTTTATTAGCGGGTTTTACTTTAACCTGCACTAAAAAAACATCGGTTCCTTTAATTTTCTCTTCTACTAATTTTTGTATGGTTTGCTCGCTAATCATCTTTAAATAAAGAGGGGACTTAGTAGCCCCCTCAATTTCTTTTATATTTTCGAGTACAAATATAAACATATTTTATTAAAAACCAACTGTTGATTAATTTCGATAAAAACCTTTTTTATTTCGATAGAATGACTTAAATTTACTATATAATTAAAACACCTCAACATGAAAGTATTTTTAAAAAACATAAATAAATGGGTGATAGCCTGTTTATTTATACTTATAGCTCCAGTAGTAACTTTTGCACAGCAATTAACCGTTGAAGAAGAAGCGGCAAAAGCCAAACAAACCGAATTATATGGTGAAATTGGTATAGGTTTATTATTTGTAGTTTCTGTAGTACTATTCTTAGTGTTTAAATCTAAACACGATAAAAAGCAACGCGAAAAACAACTGCGTCAAATGGAGCAAATACAGGCTAATCGACGTAAAGCAGCTTAAATACGCTGACGAATTATTTCGTACAACATAACGCCCGTAGCTACCGATACATTTAAAGATGAAATAGTGCCTTGCATAGGTATTTTTACGGCATCATTACACAATTTTAAATACTCGGCAGAGATGCCAATATCTTCAGAACCCATAACAATTGCAGTAGGGACTGTAAAATCAACATCATAAATAAGTTTATCGGTCTTTTCGTGGCAAGCAACAATTTGCAAACCGCTTTCTTTCAAAAAAGTAATGGTGTCTTTTAAATTATATTCACGACAAACAGGTATGGTATGAAGTGCGCCAGCCGAAGTTTTTACGGCATCGGCATTTAATTGTGCCGAACCACGTTGAGGGACAATTATCATATCAACGCCTGTGCAAGCTGCTGTACGAGCAATAGCGCCAAAATTGCGCACATCAGTAATTTTATCTAAAACTAAAACTAAAGGCGTTCTTCCTTCTGAGAAAACTTTGTGCAGAATATCTTCTGCTTTAAAATATTCTATTTCGCAAACAAAAGCTATAACACCTTGGTGATTTTTTTTTGTAATGCGGTTAATCTTTTCAGGAGGCACCATTTGATACGGTATTTCGGTGCCTTGCAGAACTTTACGTAAATCGTTAAATAATTGTCCAGCTAAACCGCGCTGAATAAGTATTTTTTCAATTTCTTTGCCGGCTTTTATGGCTTCTATAACGGCGTGTATGCCAAATATGTGATTATCTTCTTTCAAACTAAATTAATTAAGCGGTAAATTTAGTTGATATATAGATATGTTTTGAAATTAGTTGAGTAAGGTTGTATTTATCTTTCCATTCCAATACCATCGTCTTTGCAGTATTGCTGTATGTATTTTATGGCTATATCACTGCCCAACTGATCGGCTTTGTTTAAGTCTTCGCAAGCGCCTCGTTTATCTTTACTGGCCATTTTTATAGCCGCGCGATTTACATAAACCGAAGGATAATCTAACTTAATTTTTATACATAAATCAAAATCTTTAAGTGCTTCTATATTTTGTTTTAAACCACCTTTTGCTGTGCCTCTAAAATTATACGCCATGTAACTTTTAGGATTAAGTTTTATGGCTTCGTCTAAATCTTTTATAGCACCCGAAAAATCATTGATACTAATTTTGCTTGCACCTCTGTAAGTAAGCGCGTTTTCATCTTTTGGATTTCGTTTTATTAAGGTATCAAAAACTTTGATGGCACTTTTATAAGCGCCGGTTTCAAATTTACTTTGCGCAAGACTTAAATAAATATCGCTACTTATGTTTTGGTATTTTGATAGTACAAGTCCTTGTTCAATATCTTTTATGGCATACGGATATTCTTTTTGCTTGTATTTAATCATGCCCCGTCCAATATAAATTGGCGCGTAATTTTCTTTTTCGAAAGCTGCGTTATTATACATCTCTAAAGCGCCCTTTAAATCTTGTCCAAATGCGCGCAACTCGGCAATGTAACACATAAGTTCAACATCATTTGGATTCATTTTCAACGCATCATCGTAATACTTTTTAGCTAAATCGTATTTCTTGTTTAAGAAACAAGCTCTGCCCAAATATTTTATGCAATTAAAATTATCGGGTGTATATTTTAAAGAAAGTTCTAAGTTTTTTTGTGCGTTTGCAAAATCTTTTAGCTGCATATCGCAAAGCGCAATTTTATTGTAAGCTTCGGTAAAATCTTTTTTAATTTTTACCGATTTTTCCAGCAATTTAATAGCATCTTTATATTGTAAAGAATCTATTAATTTCATGGATGCCTTATATAAATCAGCAGCAGGATCTAATGAACGCGTAGTGTCTATTTTATTTTTTTGGGCAACGCAAACGCTCATCACAAAAAATAAATAAATAAAAAGCAGCCCTCGCATTGTTTAAAATTAGTAATTTCACTCAAAATTAAAAATTATGCAAGCAGTATTTCCTCTTTTAATTATAGGCTTTATAGCCTTGGTTATTTTAACTTCATTTGTCAGCATACAACAAGGTACTGTGGCTGTAACCAC
>JBDTJJ010000353.1:0-7944 GCA_039935895.1 Bacteroidia bacterium
CGCCGGGTGGTTACAACTATCCTTTATACGAAAGTGGCGTGCCGTTTATTTTTATGAATGCCGTTGGTTTGCAGCGCGATGTGGTAACGATGGTACACGAAGGTGGGCATGCGGTACACGCATTTTTGACTAAAGATTATAAAATAAACGAGTTTAAATCTGTGCCAAGTGAAGTTGCTGAGTTGGCTTCTATGAGCATGGAATTAATTTCTATGAAACGTTGGGATATTTTTTATAAAGATGCCAGCGATTTAAATCGTGCAAAAAAAGAGCAGCTGCAAAAAATTATTAAAACCCTTTGTTGGATTGCCTGCGTAGATGCTTATCAGCAAAAATTATACGAAAACCCTAAACAAACAACCGAAGAACGCTACAAACTTTGGGTAGAAACGTATAACGAATACGAAAGCGGCGTGCTTGATTACAGCGGTTTAGAAGATAATGTAAAACGTATGTGGCACTCGCAACTACATATTTTTGAAGTCCCGTTTTATTATATAGAATACGGCTTTGCGCAATTGGGTGCTTTAGCTGTGTGGAAAAACTTTATGCAAAATGCGCCGCAAGCCATTCAGCAATATAAAGACGCGTTATCGTTGGGTTACACGGTTTCTATTCCTGATGTGTATAAAGCAGCCGGCATTAAATTCGATTTTTCGGATGCATATATTTCTTCTGTGGCCGATTTTGTTTGGAAAGAGTTAGAGGGTTTGAAGTAATCAAACTCCCCTCTCTTATGGAGAGGGGCTGGGGGTGAGGTTTTTGGGCGTTACGGCTTATTTGTCATTTCGAGTTATTCGAGAAACATTCTGCGCCGTCGGGCTTTGCGTTATAAGTTTTTGGATTACCAAAAAGCTTTTCACTACAATCCCTAACGCGATAAACTAATCATCTTCATTCTCAGATTTGCTATCTTTTTTACCATCAATGGCATCAAAAATGCGTGCTGTTTGATAAACACCTTTGTCTAATCGGTTACTTAAAATAACCAAGGTTGTTTTATCAGATTTACGGTATTGAAACGCGCTTCGGTAGCCATGCCACCATCCGTTATGAAAAACAATAGTATCGCCATCATTTGGATTAATTCTAAAACCTAAACCATAATAACGACCATACGTAGTGCGTGCGTGCGGTTTAATGGCATTGTTTACATTGGTAATAACCTTGCCGGCAAAAAAGTTTTTAGCAAACAACAACATATCTTGCGGGGTAGAACAAATGCCCTTATCGCCAACCACGTAATCAAAAACATCAGTGCCAACGGGCCGTTTACGGTAATCAAAAGCCATTGCCTGGTTTTTTAAGGTATCGCTTATGCTAAAAAATGCAGAGTTAGTCATGCCGCAAACATCAAAAATATTTTGTTGCACAAAGGCTTGAAAGGTTTGTCTGCTAAGCTTTTCCACCAACAAAGCCAAAATAACATAGTTAGTATTGTTGTATTGAAAGCGCCTGCCGGGTTTAAAATAAACAGCGGGTTTGTGCAGGGTAAGTAAATCAACCACTTGTTGGTTAGTCAGTGTCGACGAATCTGTCTTTGGTAAATGATAGTAAAAATAAAGATAATTCGGCAGTCCTGTTGTGTGCGAAAGCAAGTTTTCTATCGTAATATTTTGATACGGAAAATCTGGAAAATACTTTTGAATATTATCTTTTGTGGCCAACTTACCTTGTTCTACCAACTTAAGCACAGCAACCGCCGTAAACATTTTACTTACCGATGCCAATTGAAAAACAGATTCGTTACAAAGATTTTTTTTGCATTTTATGTTTTCAAAACCTAAAGCACTTTGGTAAATAAGCGTATCGTGATACGACACTGCCACACAACCGTTAAATACACCGTGTTTAAAATCGCGATCAAAAATAGAATCTAACACAAAGTTTTTCCGTTGCAATTTTTTAGATAGGGTAGGGGGTGCAATAATTTTATGCGGAGGCGATGAAATAGCTATTTTTACTGGCGTAGCGGCTTTACCAACGCCTATGTACGAAGCCAAAGCAACCAAACAAACCCCACCTATAATTAAAAATAGTAAACGCATTTTTTTCTATCACGCATAATTAAAAACTAATGTGCAATTTTGCAAAAATATAAGACGAATATCCATTTCTCATAATTAGTAATTAACCATTTAATTAACACTCATTTTAAAATGCTTAAAAAAGATAAATCAACTGCGCTGTTTGAAAAAGCAAAAACATTTTTTCCAGGAGGTGTAAACTCGCCCGTGCGTGCATTCCGCTCTGTGGGAGGCGTTCCGCTGTTTATTAAAAAAGGTAAAGGCTCTCATATTTGGGATGTCGACGGAAACGAATACATAGATTATTGCGGCAGTTGGGGGCCGCTTATATTAGGGCATGCGAATGATGCCGTGCTAAAAAAAGTAAGTGAGGTTATGCAAAACGGCACATCTTTTGGTGCACCAACCGAATTAGAAAACGAATTAGCCGAGTTAATTTTATCCAATCATAAATATATTGAGAAATTACGCTTTGTAAGTTCGGGCACAGAAGCCGTAATGAGTGCGATACGCTTGGCGCGAGGTTACACCAGAAGAGATAAAATTTTAAAATTTGAAGGCTGCTTTCATGGTCATGCCGATTCGGTTTTGGTTAAGGCAGGTTCTGGTTTAGTAACCTTTGGAAACACTTCATCAGCAGGCATTCCGCAAAGTTTTGTAAACGAAACATTGGTTGTTCAATTAGATAATGAAGCTGCTGTTGAAGAAGCGTTTAAACTACACGGTAAAGATATTGCTTGTATTATTATTGAGCCAATTCCTGCTAATAACGGCTTGCTTTTGCAACGAAAAGAATTCTTACAATTTTTGCGAGATATTTGTACTAAACATGGTTCGCTTATAATTTTTGATGAAGTAATTTCTGGCTTTCGAATTGGCTTTGAAGGCGCTGCGGGTTACTACAACATCAAACCAGATATTATGACGTTTGGTAAAATTATTGGCGGTGGTTTTCCAGTGGGAATGTATGCTTCGAGCAAAGAAATTATGAGCAATATTTCTCCGGAAGGAAATGTATATCAAGCAGGAACGCTAAGCGGAAACCCGGTTGCTATGGCAGCAGGTATTGCACAACTAAGCGAATGTTTAAAACCAAATTTTTATAAAGACTTAGAAGAAAAAACAAAAATGCTTGTCGCAGGAATTGAACAACAATTTAAAGCAAACAATATCACATTTAAAGCGTTTCAAATTGGCTCCATATTTTGGTTTTCTTTTTCGGATAAAGAACATGTGCGCAACGCAGATGAAATTAGTGCAGATGGAATAAAACAGTTTAACGAGTTGTATCATAAATGGCACGAACACGGCATTTATTTTGGTCCGAGTGGATATGAAGTTGGTTTTGTAAGTGCGGCTCACACCCAAGAGGATATCGAGAAAACGATAAAACTTTTTGGTGATGTTTTAAAAGGTTAATTTTATAAAATGAAATGTTTTTTCATACTTATAGTTTTGTTTACTACGACTAATATCTGGGCACAAGATGGCTTTGTAGATGGCTACATTATAACCAATAGCGGCGATACGGTAAGAGGAAAAATAAAAGATAGAAAATACCCTGCAACTCCCGCCAATTGCGATAAAATAAGGTTTATTGATGTTGGCGAAAAAGAAGAAGACAAAACACCTTACGATATAAAACAATATTGTAGAAAGGGTACTCAGTTTTATAAAACATTACCCATTGGTATTGATGCTAAATTAAAATTTGCTGAAATTTTAGACTATGGTGATGTTGTTTTATATGGATATGTAAGTGGTTCGTTTGTTTCTCTTGCCAGTGATGCTTTGGCTAAATCTGTCGATACAAAAAAAGAAAGTAAATCTGCGGCGCACATAACGGTTGAATATTATTTTCAGAAAAAAAAAGACGCAAATAGTTTAATGAAAGTAAGACCCAAACAATGGGAACGCACAGCCACATTCTTTTTTCAGGATGATGAAGATTTGGTCCAAAAAATAGAAAGCAAAACACTTAAGTATGAGGATATTAAAATCGCTGTAAAAACATATAATGAATTTGTTTCCGCAAAAAAATAACATGAAAAAAACTAAGCTATTAATTTTCAGTCTGCATCCCTAACGCAAATACATCTACTTAGTTTTTTTCTCCACTTTTTTGGGTGGTGCAATTGCACCCATAATTTTCGGCTCACTTTTTGGTTTCTTATCTTTAGGTATGTTTGTGCATTTTACTTTGCCCATTATTGGCGGAGTAATTTTTTTAATGGTATCGTTTGGGGTATAAGCCACATCGCCCTGTAAGTGTTGTTCTGGTTTTGCAACAGCGGGCTCGCCCATGGTATGCGTTTCAATAGGAGCAGCAACTTTACCAACTTTTGTTCCGCTTTGCGCCGAAGCATCAAACGCCATAAAACCAAACGTACAGAAAAATATAACAGCAAATTTTTTTGATAAAGCCCAATATTTAAACGAAGCAAAAAAATCATCAAAAGATAAATAGACTAATTGTTTTTTTTCAAACCTGCCGCAAATTTTTTCTTCGGTTTTATCTGCAAAAAACGATTTTATTTGAGAGATGCTTTTCTGGCTAAAGTCAACCACATCTTTGTGGCAAACTTTGCAAAAAGCGCCTTGTTGGTTGGGTGTCATGGCTTGCCAATCTTCATGGCAGGGCTCGTTAATTTGTATGTTCATGGTTTGTTTTTCTATTTAGATGCAGACGGGAAACAAATTCCATAAAAGATTTAAAAATACTTTTTGTGGTATAGACTGGAGACAAGATACAAGTTACACAATACAACTCTAATTCCTTTTATCCAAACCCCACATAAGCTTGTTGCGCAGGGTGTTGAAGAAGTTTTGTCCGTTTAGGTTTATTAAATTAAAACGGTAATCTGCTTTTTTTAAAATTACTTCGTCGTCGGTTTGTATGGTGGCTTGTTTAGAATCTAAAGAAATCAGGTTTTGTTTATCTCTTCCTTTAATTTTTAGAGATATTTCCGATTTATCATTAATAACAATTGGCCTTACATTTAAATTGTGTGGCGCAATGGGCGTTAAAATAAAACTCTCCGAAGTTGGCTCTAGTATTGGTCCGCCGCAACTTAAAGAATAAGCGGTAGAACCCGTTGGGGTAGAAATAATTAATCCATCTGCCCAATAAGAGTTTAAAAACTCGCCATCAATATGTACATCAATACTTAGCATAGACGATGAATCTTTTTTTACCAACGTACATTCGTTTAGCGCCACATTCATTTCAAATAAATCGTTTGGCTTTTGCAATTGCAACAAAGCACGCGAGTGTATGGTATATTGTTTTTGAATTAATTTATCAATAGCACTGGTGTAATCTTCTTTATAAACGCTGGCTAAAAAACCTAATCGTCCGGTGTTTACGCCAAGCACAGGTACACCTGTATCTCCAATAAAATGAAGGGTTTCGAGCATGGTGCCATCTCCACCTAACGAAATTAAACAATCGGGTTTTTGTTGTTTTAAATCTTCGTACGACGAAAAAGTGGGGATCTCTAAATTAAAGCCAAATTCTTTTTTTAAGAATAAATAGTAGGGTTGAAAAATAAGTAAGTTGATACCCTCTTTGTTTAAACGGGTGTTTAGCGTTTTTACATAATCGGGTACATTATCTTTTACCGGACGGGCGTAAAAAGCAACAGTCATCATATATCGAGGTATTTTATAAACTCGTTAAACTTGGTTTTTAAATCGTCTTCGTAACCCGATTGATGATACGATGCTTTTACCTCGTAGTTGTAACGATAAAACGTTTGCAGCACACGGGTTAAATCGTCTCTGTTTAACTTTAGCGTAACTTGTATTTTAGTACTATCGGGCAAAGAAGTTACATAGCAACTTAAAATTTTAGCGTCGTTTCCTTCTACAATACTGGCAATTTGCGTAAGCGAATAATCATTTTTATTTAACTCAAGCTCAATAATACCGCCTTGTTCCATCACAGCCGATAAGCTGGCTAATCTATCTACTACACTTTTTTGAGTGATGTTACCAAGGTAATTATCTTTTTCATCCAACACCGGAATAAGCGTAAGGTGCAAACCCGACATTAATCTAAGGGCATCAAAAGCGTGCTGAGACGGATGTATTTGTGGTTTGATATAATTGAAATGATTGTCGGAAATTTTACTCGCTGGTTTAGCTACATCCAATAAATCAGATTCAGAAATCAATCCTTCCAACTTTTTGTTATGCAGTACCGGCAAGTGAGTTACTTTAAACTCCTCCATCCAATGCAAAGCTTGCCCAACAGTATCGCTGTCTTTAATGGCAGGAATATCTTTTGTTATTAATTCGGCTATTAGCATGTTAGTGCAAAAATGCCAATTTTTTTTGGAATATCATTGCTAAAGAAATAGAATGTAAATGGGGTAAATTTTAAACACATAGAATAGAAACATAGTTTTTATGCTTTAAAAGTTTTTCATAGAAAAAGCAACGTTTTTTTCGTATAAGTCTATGTTTCTAAAACTTGTTTGCTATACCTACCTTTTGCCTATGTATCTATGTGGTTACAACTATTTCTATTAAATTAGCATTAGCTGTAAGCCAATTTTTTACAATCATTGTTCATTTAAAATTATCTTTGCCGCATGTTATTTGCACAAGTTGCTGCGCCCGCGGCATTAAAAAAACGTTTAATAGAAATGGCCTCTACCAAAAGGGTGGCTCATGCTTTGCTTTTTTTAGGAAACGATGGGGGCCCGCAACTGCCGTTAGCTATTGCCTTTGCGCAGTATTTACTTTGTCATCATCCCACAGAAACCGATAACTGCAATGTTTGTCCGAGTTGCCTGCAAATAAATAAATTAGCGCATCCCGATTTAAACTTAGTTTTTCCTATTGCGCTTAGCAAAGATGTTCGTTTTAGCGATCACGTTTTAACCGAATTTAGAGAAACATTTTTAGCGTTTCCCTATATAAATATAAACGATTGGTTTAATGCGCTGGATGCTGAAAACAAACAGCCCATTATTGCAAAAGACGAGAGCAACGAAATAATTAGAAAGCTTAGTTACACCAGCTACGAAGGGCGTGGCAAGATTATGCTTATTTGGATGCCTGAAAAAATGAACACCGATGCAGCCAATAAAATCTTAAAAATTTTAGAAGAACCACCCGATGATACTTTTTTCTTTTTGGTGTCAAGTGCTTCAGATGGCTTGTTGCCAACCATAATTTCGCGCACGCAATTAATAAAAGTAAATGCGCCAACGGTTAACGAAATTGCTACCGTTGTTTCGGCAACTTTTGGCTTAACACAAGGGCACGCACAGCAAGTGGCAGCACTTTCTCAGCAAAACCCTCGCGAAGCCTTTTTATTGGCCGATGAGAACATTGCATCTACGCAAAATTTTATTTTATTTCAAACATTTATGCGTTGTTGCCTGCGTTTTGATGCCTTTAAAATATCGGCTTGGGTAGATGATTTCGCTCGTATTGGAAGAGAAAAACAGAAGCAATTTTTGATCTTTTCGTTACACACTTTTAGAAACTGTATTTTAATGAAACACTTGCCTACAGCGGTTTCTGGCACAGATGAAGAAAAAGAGTTTTTACAAAAATTCCATCCCTATATTAACATGCAAAACCATGAGGGTTTAACTGAATTATTCAATAAAGCCTTCTATCATATTGAACGCAATGTAAGCGCCAAAATTTTATTTATGGACGTGGCTTTAAAAACAAACGAGTTGTTAAATGCTTCTAAGCCACAATAAAAAAGATGAGCTAAATGCAGTTCGCATTCAGCGAAACCATACTAGCAATAAAAAAGATGAGCTAAACAAAAAATAAGTATTTTTACGCAACAAAAAATATAATTATGGGAAAAGGAGATCAACGTACTAAGCGCGGTAAAATTCATGTAGGTACACACGGTGTAACTCGTTTACGCAAAAAGAAATCGGCTAAA
>JBDTJJ010000354.1:0-15583 GCA_039935895.1 Bacteroidia bacterium
TAATTATGGGAAAAGGAGATCAACGTACTAAGCGCGGTAAAATTCATGTAGGTACACACGGTGTAACTCGTTTACGCAAAAAGAAATCGGCTAAAAAGGTTGCTGTTAAAGAGGCTACAGCCAAAAAGCTGCACCAAAAAAAGCCGCTAAAAAAGCTGCGAAGTAGTTTTTTAAGTATGTACTAAAAAATGCCGCATCAAACCGTTGTGGCATTTTTTGTTTACGAAATTTAATTTTGTAGTTTGGCTAAGTAAATGTTTTTTAAAAAAAGCCTTATATTTTGTTTGTGCTTGTTGGCAGGTGTTTTGTCTGCGCAAACAACTGTGCTTACGGCAGATGCAGGTCCAAATAAAAAAATATGTTTAGGTAATTCAGATACTATAGGAGGTGCTCCAACCGCAAAAGGAGGAACGTCGCCATATACCTATTCATGGACTCCTGCTAACTCGTTAAACCTAGCAAACGTAGCAAATCCTATTGCATCGCCAACAGTAACAACCGTTTATACCGTTACGGTAACAGATAGTAATAGTCCTGATGCAAAAACAACCACAAGTACAGTAAAAATAACTGTATTATCATATACCGTTAATGCCGGAAGGGATACTACTATAAAAGAAGGGCAAACCATTTCTTTACACGGTTATGCACCCGGAGACTCGCTTGTTTATTGGGGTATAGATAGTTTAGGTAGCAATAATATTCTTAATCAAACCACACTTAACCCCGATGTTTTTCCTACAAACACCACCGTTTATACTTTGTTTGTTCTTTTTCCGGGAGGCTGTTCTATATTTGATCAAGTAACGGTTACTGTTATCCCTGACGGACAATTGTATTTTTTTAATAGTTTTTCTCCTAACGGCGATTTGGTAAACGATTATTTTGTGATTGGAAATATTGATCAATACCCCAACAACACCTTTGAGGTTTATAATCGTTACGGACAAAAAGTGTTTTCTAAAACCGGTTATAATAACGATTGGAACGGAAGTTATTTAGGAAACGAATTACCCTGCGGAACCTATTTTTACATTTTAGATACCCACGATACCAAAGCCGGAAAATACCATGGCGAAATAAATATTATTAAGTAATATTTTTTGTCGTTCCACACAACTACACTACCTTTATACTATGGATGAGATTATAAACAAGGTTGCACAAAGCGGCATTGTAACAATAGATTTAGAAGAATTTTACAATGATGTTCCGCGTATTGAATTTGATATAAAACCTTGGCTTTTTCAAGAGCTTATTTTAAAAGAAAAAGATTTTAGAGAAAACATTAAAACACACAATTGGAGCGTATATAAAGATTGTTATGTTGCTTTAACTTGTACTGCGGATGCCATTGTACCAACTTGGGCGTATATGCTATTAACACTTAGTCTTGAGCCGTTCGCCAAAAAAATTGTTTATGGCAATTTAGAGGTGTTAGAAACAATTTTATTCAACGAAAAAATAAATACACTTGATATAACGCCTTTTAAAGATGCTCGCATTGTAATAAAAGGTTGTGGCGATAAGCCCGTGCCTATTGCTGCGTATGTGGCTTTAACCGAAAAAATAAAACCCGTTGCCAAAAGTATTATGTATGGCGAACCCTGCAGCACCGTACCTTTATATAAAAAACCAGCTCAACAAGCATGATGCACATTGATATTATAACCCTGCATCCCGATTTGCTGGAAAGTCCGTTTAAGCACAGTATTTTAAAACGTGCCGAACAAAAAGGCTTGGTAAAAGTAAACCTAATTAACCTGAGAGATTATAGCACGCACAAGCAAAAACAAGTAGATGATTATGCGTTTGGTGGGGGCGCCGGTATGGTTATGATGATAGAACCTATTGCTGCTTGCATAAACGATTTAAAGAGTAAAAGAACGTATGATGAGGTAATTTATACTTCGCCTGATGGAGAGTTATTGCAACAAAAAACCTGCAATCAACTTTCTACCTTAAAAAATATAATTGTTTTATGCGGACACTATAAAGGTGTTGATGAACGCGTGCGACAACATTTAATTACCAAAGAAATTTCTATTGGAGATTATGTGCTTAGTGGTGGAGAGCTTGCTGCCGCTGTGTTGTGTGACGGCATTATTCGTTTGTTGCCCGGCGTTTTAAATGATGAAACATCTGCACTTACCGATTCTTTTCAAGATGATTTATTGGCGCCACCTGTTTATACACGTCCGCAAGAATTTAATGGCTGGAAGGTGCCCGATATTTTAATGAGCGGACATACGGCGAATGTTGAAAAGTGGCGACACGAACAAAGTCTTGAGCGCACACAACAACGCCGACCAGATTTATTGAAGTAGATTTTTAATTGACAGAAATTAAAAAATCAATTCTTCCCCATTTCCTGATCTAAATATTGTTTTAATTTTTCGGAAGATAAGTTGGCGCGAATAGTTCCGTTAACAGATAAAGAAACGCCACCCGTTTGTTCTGATACACTTATCGCAACCGCATCGGTACTTTCTGTAATGCCAACAGCCGCTCGGTGTCTCATACCATAATGCGCAGGGAATTGCTCTTTTTCGGTTACAGGTAAAATGCAACGCGCAGCAATAATCCGGCTTCCTTTTATAATAACGGCGCCATCGTGTAGCGGAGAGTTTTTAAAGAAAATATTTTCAATCATAGATTGGGTTAGGCCACTATCAATTGCCTCGCCGGAGTTTATGTAAACCGATAGATCTGATTTTCTTGTCAAAACAATTAACGCACCTGTTTTTGTTTCACTCATTTTAAAACAAGCGTTTACTAACGGTGTAAAATCTACTTTGCCATACTCATCTGTATTCTTAGCCGAACGAAAAATTCGGCTTAAAATTTTGCTTCTTCCTAAAAATTCGTTGCTGCCAATAAATAATAAAAACCTACGCAACTCTTGTTGAAACACCACAATAATAGCTATTACACCTACATCAATAAATTTGCTAAGTATGGTGCCAAACAATTTCATGTCGAGCGCGCGCACTAAAATCCAAACGACATAAATAGTTATAATACCAAAAAAAACGCTTACAGCCGGCGTGCCTTTTACTAAATTATAAAGTTGATATAATAAAATAGCGACCAAAAAAATATCGATAGCATCAATCCATCTAAAAGTTATAAATAAAGTTGGCAGGTGATGAAGCACGTTTAGCTTATTATTTTAGTTTGTTTAATTGTTGCGCTGAATGCGAAAAACATTTAGTAATTGGTTTCGTTAATAATATATAACGGACGATTACGAATATCTGTTTGCAATTTACTGATGTATTCGCCAATAATACCCAGGCAAATTAATTGCACACCACCAATAAATGATATGGCAATCATAAGCGATGTCCAGCCTTTTGGCATATCTGTTTTAAAGAAAAAATAACCAAATAGCGCATACAAAATAAACAGCATAGAAATACCCGAAACCACAAAACCCATAATAGTGGCTAAGCGTAACGGAGCATTTGAAAAACCTGTTATGCCATCAAAGGCCAATTGAAATAATTTTTTGTAGGTATAACCTGGTTCGCCTGCTGCGCGCACATCTCTGTCATATTCAACAAATGTTTGCTTAAAACCAAGCCATGCAATTTGTCCGCGTAAAAATTTATGTTGCTCGGGCATGTTTTTTAAAACTTCGGCAACCTTGCGTGTCATTACTCTAAAATCGCCTGTATCTAAAGGCACATCCACGTTAGATATGCGCGCCAACAATCTATAAAAAGTTTTATAGGCTGTTTTTTTAATAATGCTTTTATCTTTTCGGCTGCGGCGTTTTGCATAAACCACCTGATTTCCTTGGTTAATCAAGCCAATCATTTCTTCAATCAACTCGGGTGGGTCTTGCAAATCGGCATCAATAATGGCAATAACATTTCCGCGGCATAAATCAATTCCGGCGGTAACGGCTATTTGATGACCAAAATTTCGGCTAAAATCAATGTACCTAACTTTATCATCGGCCTGCGCTAAGGCTTTTATTAATTGTATAGAACTATCTCGGCTGCCATCGTTTACAAAAACCATTTCGTACGGCAAGCCAATTTTTTCAAGCACAGGGCGCAAGCGCGTAACTAACGTAGGAATATTTAATTCTTCGTTGTAAATGGGTATAATGACTGATAATTCTACCATAATTTATTTTTTGGGCGTTCCGGCGTGTTGTCATTTCGAGCGAAGTCGAGAAATCTAATACGCCGTCGGGCTTTTCGCGTCAATCTTTTTATGGGTACATAAAAAGTATTTTTGCTTCAATCCCTAACGCAAATCTTACACGAATATAAAACTTACTTCTTACTTTCCTTAACCAAAATATGCAGCTCGTTTAATTGTTCATCGCTTATTGCACTCGGACTATCAATCATCACATCTCTACCTGCATTATTTTTTGGGAATGCAATAAAATCTCTAATGCTATCACTTCCTCCAAACATAGAACATAAACGGTCGAAACCTAATGCCAGTCCTCCATGCGGCGGAGCACCAAATTCAAAGGCATTCATTAAAAAGCCAAATTGGTTTTGTGCTTCTTCTTTACTGAACCCTAAAATTTCAAACATCTGCGCTTGTAAATCTTTGTTGTGAATACGAATAGAACCGCCGCCAATTTCAACACCGTTAATAATAACATCGTAGGCATTAGCACGTACCTCACCTGGATTTGTTTTTAGCAATTCAATATCTTCAGGTTTTGGCGATGTAAACGGATGGTGTTTTGCGTGCCATCTTCCTGCAAGCGACGCCAATAAATTTGGATCACCATCATTCCACTCCAATAAAGGAAAATCAATTACCCACAGACAAGAAAATTTATTTTTATCGCGCAGACCTAAACGTGTGCCCATTTCTAAACGCAATTCTGATAAGGCTTTGCGAGCTTTATCGGCAGTTCCTGCTAAAATCAACATTAAATCTCCAGGTTGCGAACTAAAGGCTGCACTCCATTTTTTTAATTCTTCTTCGTTGTAAAATTTATCTACCGATGATTTTATGGTTCCATCTGCATTATGACGTGCGTAAATTAATCCGGTAGCGCCAATTTGCGGACGCTTAACAAAATCAGTTAATTCATCTAATTGCTTGCGTGTATATTCTGCTGCACCTTTAGCACAAATACCAACTACTAATTCTGCATCGTCAAAGACTTTAAAAGATTTTCCGCTAACAAGGTCAACATCCCCCGTCCTGCGGACACCCCCTTCTAAGGGGGATTTCAATTCGACAAATTTCATTTTAAAACGCGTATCAGGTTTGTCGTTACCATAATATTTCATAGCATCAGCATAACTCATGCGCGGAAGTGTAGGAATATCAATGCCTTTCACGGTTTTAAAAAGATGACGAACCATTCCTTCAAACGTTTGTAAAATATCTTCTTGCTCTACAAAACTCATTTCGCAATCTATTTGCGTAAACTCTGGCTGACGATCAGCACGCAAATCTTCATCTCTAAAACACTTTACAATTTGGTAATAACGATCAAAACCACTAACCATTAACAACTGTTTAAATGTTTGTGGCGATTGTGGAAGTGCATAAAACTGTCCATCATGAATACGAGACGGAACAACAAAATCTCGCGCACCTTCGGGTGTAGATTTAATAAGGACAGGTGTTTCTACTTCTAAAAATTGTAATCCATCTAAGTACTTGCGAGTTTCCATAGCTAAACGATGGCGCAACTCTAAGTTTTTACGCACTACATTTCTACGTAAATCTAAATAACGATACTTCATGCGAAGCTCATCGCCGCCATCAGTTTCGTCTTCGATAGTGAAAGGTGGAGTAATAGAAGTATTTAAAATATTTATATCATTACTTAATACTACTTCGATATCTCCTGTAGGAAGGTTTTTATTTTTACTTTCTCTTTCTTGTACGTGCCCCCTTATTTGTATCACCGTTTCTCTCGTAAAAACCGATGGGTCATTTTCAGAAACCAATTGTGTAATACCATATCTGTCTCTTAAATCAATAAAGGTAATTGCACCCATCTTGCGGGCTTTTTGTACCCAACCACAAAGAGATACAGTTTTCCCAATGTCATTAGCTGTTAACTCTCCGCAAGTATGTGTTCTAAGTTTTGTATCTAATTTCATATTTAAAATTTGTGTTGTAAGGCTGTTTTAATTTGGTGCACGTGGTGTTTGCCGTGCCACGCATACATAGCAAGTAAATTATAAATGCTAATGTTTACTTTTCTTTCTGGGTGATGAATTTCTCTGTGTAATTGTTGTTCGTTTAAATCTCTTGCTTGTAAGCATAAACGCTTGTGCACGCCTTTTAATATGTTTAAAGATGCTTCTAAATCATCGGTGTTGGCATCAATTAAATCTGCCCATTTATTTTCGTCGTACGTTTTTATGGTGGGTAAATCTTCCGTTAAGGCAAGTTTTATACGTGGGTAAATATTTAAATGGCTATCTGCCAAATGATGCACAATTTGTTTTACGTTCCAACTTCCCGGGCGGTAACAAAATAAAAGTTCTTTGGTAGAAATTCCTTTTATAGTCTCTTCCAGCAAAGCGGGCAGTGCTTCTATTTCGCTGATAAAATGCCGTACTTCATCCATATCGTAAGCAAGGGGCGCCACAAATTTACCCACGGGGTACTTTAGGTTTTCTAATTCAATATCGGTCATGTGGTTTGTTTAATGCGCAAAGATAACAATTGTGGGTTTTTAATTGCAGGGGTATTCCCACAAAAACGAGTTATTTCTGCTTCATTTTGCACCTACCTTTGCACTTATGGATAAAACAAAAATTGCCGTAGATGTATTTAATGCAAGTGCAACTAATTACCAAAATAAATTTATGGACGTTAGTTTATACCACAATACCTTTGATGTGTTTTGCAACAGCATAGCAAAAAAAGATGCAGCGGTTTTAGAACTTGCCTGTGGCCCAGGTAACATAACACAGTACTTATTAAAACAACGTCCGCAGTTTAAAATATTGGGTACAGATTTAGCCCCAAATATGCTTGAGCTTGCCAAAATAAATAACCCAAGTGCAGAGTTCAGGTTGATGGATTGCAGAGATCTTGCTGCGCTCAACAAAAAGTATGATGCTATTATGTGCGGGTTTTGCCTACCGTATTTATCTAAAGAAGAAGCCATGCAATTAATAAGCGATGCGGCTAAAATAATTAATGAAGGAGGGGTTATTTATATCAGCACCATGGAAGATGATTATAATAAATCTGGCTGGAAATATTCAAGCTCGGGCGAGTACAAAACATTTACACATTATCATCAAGTAAATTATTTAACAAAAGCACTGATTGAAAATGGATGTACAATTATTGATTTGCAACGCAAAGAATACCCCGATCAAAGCGGTGGAAAAGTTGTAGATTTGATATTGATAGCAAAGAAATAAACAAAAAAATTATGGCAAAATAACGAGGTACAAAAGAAAACCCGTGGATGCTTAAAACGCCGCCATTATCGCCGTAATATAACATGCATAAAGATGTAAAGCGAGTAAAGATATTTTAGTCTGCACAGTTAGAAAAATAGTTTATTGCATTAAGATTACGGTTGTATAATCGATTTACACGCTATGTTAAAAAAACAAGGCGATTGGATGGAACTTGGTTGTGCCAACCAACAAAAATCCTTTAAAGTGGCCACGGTTGAAGCTTGGGGGTGTTCAGAAAAACACCCGGTTGTTGGCTGGTTTGGCATGTATCCCCCACTATTAATGGAAAAACTAAGGTTTTCGGAAGCAACACACGAAGCTAAAGGCAATAAAATGCGCGTCAAGTAAAATCTCTAAAAAATATTAAGACATACAATTGCCAAAATGTTTTTAATTTCGCCTCTCATTCTAAAAAACAAAAAATGAAATCAATAAAAAAACTAGCATTGGCTATTTTAGCCATTTTTACTATTCAAGCAACTGTGGCGCAAAAAAGCGAGTGGAAAGAATTAAAAGATTTTCATGGTGTGATGAGTAAAACGTTTCATCCGGCAGAAGAAGGAAATCTACAACCTTTAAAAGATAATTCGACTGATTTAGTTGCCAAATCAAAAACATGGCAAGCATCAGCAATTCCGACTGATTATAAAAAGGAAGAAACTCAAAAAGTGCTGATTAATTTAGTGGCTAAATGCGAGGAAGTAGATAAAGCTGTTAAAGCAAAAAAGAGCGATGCTGATTTAAAAAAATTAATTAACGAAGCGCATGAAATTTTTCATCAGTTGGTTGAAAAATGCCGCAACCCGGAAACAAAAAAGTAAGCAATAATATTTTACTAAATGGAATCACTTCCGAGCGAAGCGAACACATGAGTACAAATAAAAATTAATACCTAAAACGAATAAACCTTATCTAAAATGGAATATAGAATTGAACATGATACAATGGGCGAGGTAAAAGTACCGGCCGATAAATATTGGGGTGCGCAAACAGAACGTAGTCGCAATAACTTTAAAATTGGGCCGGAAGCCAGCATGCCTAAAGAAATTATTTATGCCTTTGCTTATTTAAAAAAAGCGGCAGCGCAAGCTAATGCCGAGCTTGGCGCACTTACCAAAGAAAAAAGTGATTTAATTGGTAAAGTTTGCGATGAGATTTTAGCACACAAATTAGATGATCAGTTTCCGCTAGTTATTTGGCAAACAGGTTCTGGCACGCAAAGTAACATGAACGCCAACGAAGTAATTGCATATCGTGCACACGTTTTATCTGGTGGTAAATTAGCTGACGAAACCAAAGTTCTTCATCCAAACGATGATGTTAATAAATCGCAATCAAGTAATGATACATTCCCAACTGCTATGCACATTGCGGCTTACAAGCAGGTGGCAGAAATTACCATTCCCGGAATGGAAAAATTGCGCGATGCTTTGCACAAAAAAGCAGAAGAGTTTAAAAACATTGTAAAAACTGGTCGTACCCATTTTATGGATGCTACTCCACTAACACTCGGACAAGAATTTAGTGGTTACGTACAACAAGTAACCAACAGCATTCGCGCACTTAAAAATGCCTTGCAAATGGTTAGTGAACTTGCCCTTGGCGGTACAGCTGTTGGTACAGGCTTAAACACGCCAAAAGGATACGATGTTTTAGTCGCAAAAAAAATTGCAGAACTTACAGGTTTCCCTTTTGTAACCGCACCCAATAAATTTGAAGCCTTAGCTGCACACGATGCTATGGTAGAATTATCAGGAGCTTTGAAACGCTCGGCAGTTGCGCTATTTAAAGTGGCGAATGATGTCCGTATGCTAAGTTCAGGGCCTCGTTCGGGCATTGGCGAAATTATTATTCCTGATAACGAACCGGGTTCATCTATCATGCCAGGCAAAGTAAATCCTACTCAACCAGAAGCGTTGACTATGGTTTGCGCGCAGGTAATTGGTAACGATGTTGCCGTTTCTGTTGGTGGTATGAATGGTCATTTTGAATTGAACGTTTTCAAACCTTTAATTGCATCTAACGTATTGCAAAGCGCGCGTTTATTGGGCGATGCTTGTGTTTCGTTTACTGATCATTGCGCTGCGGGCATTTTACCAAACTTGCCAATTATTAAACAACACATGGAAAACTCGTTAATGTTGGTAACAGCATTAAATACACATATTGGCTACGAAAAAGCAGCAAAAATTGCTAAAACAGCCCATAAAGAAGGCAAAACATTGCGCGAAGCAGCAGTTGGTTTAGGTTATGTAACTAACGAGCAGTTCGATCAGTGGGTTCGCCCGGAAGATATGGTTGGTAGCTTAAAGTAAGCTAACTCGGTTTTTATTTCTAACTGTCATACTGAGTCTGTCGAAGTATGGGCGTTTCGGCAGGTTACTAACATCCCTAACGCAAGTACAAATTAAAAACTAACTACAAAACTAACCGTAGTAATAAAAGCTTGGTTGGTAAAACCATTTGTAGTTTTAAAAATAGCATCCTGCGCATTGTAATATTTCCCTTCTAATCGTATTAACGAACCTTTGTAAGGCGAAAAATCTATATTTAACGAACTACCCAAAACCCTTGTCCCGTATGGTGTTGAGGTTGTTACAATAACTTGCGATGGATCGCTGTAATACTCTCCTCGCAACGAAGTTGAAAATACACGTGTAAATTTATATTTTAAAATTACCGATGTTCCAAACCATTTATCGTAATGTGTTTTGTCTTTATATTTTTGTTGCATGCCGTAATCAAACGCTGCCGATAAATATATTTTCTTACTAAAGTGCGATGTAAAATAAAAGTGATTAAAATATCGCCATTGCTTAGCGCTATCGGGTTTTTCGTTGCCAATAAACGTACTGTAATTAAACTCTGTTTTATCGTTTGGTCGGTATAAAATTTGCGTACAAACAGGTTTGTTATTATTATCAGGCGTTTCTTGTATGTTTTGCCAACCATTTAAAAGCAATAAACTAAACAACCATTTCTTTCCGGCATCGTAAGTAAGTTTTGCACCTGTTTGATAATAGGGTGTGTTCTCTGCCATAATAGAACGTGTTAACGTTGGGTTTGTAATAGAAAAAGCAGATTCGTTGCCTATGTGAGAAGCAAAAATACCAACGTCTAGCCAAAGATGCTTTGTCATTTTAATGCCGGCATTGGCTTCATAAATATTTTTTAATAAGCCTTGTTCATTTGCATAATTATATTGGCCATACGTACCAGCCATCAAACCAATTTTTGCACGTATTTTATCGCCGCTATAAGAAGCGCTTAATAAAGCCAAGTTCACATTAAACTCGTTATTGCGTTTATAATTATAAATAAATGGCGCAGATACTTCGTGGTTGGGCGGTTTATTAAAATCGTATGAATAATAGGCATCTATAAAGCCTGAAAACTGCACGGTATGCGTGTTTTTAACGGTATCTGTTTCTGTTTGAGAAAAGATATTTACGCACAAAACCGTAAAAAATAATAGGTAAATTTTCTTTATCATAAATATTGCTCCAACAAATATGAGTTAATATATTGCAAAAACAAAAAGCAATTTTAAGAGAGATTAACAGAACCCTACACAATAAACCTGCTAATGTATAGATATGGTAATTTTGTATCTTTGTACTCTAAATTTTTAACCATGCCAGGAACAGAATTATTTGGCGCCGAAGAGCGTAAAGAAATAGAAGATGTGTTATCAACCGGAGTGTTGTTTCGTTACAACCACGATGCGCTGCGCAACAACCATTGGAAAGCAAAAGATTTTGAAACAGAAGTAAAAAAAATAACCAACGCTAAGTTTGCGCACGCCATGAGTAGTGGCTCTACCGCAGTAGCTACAGCGCTTGCAGCAAGTGGCATTGGTGCCGGAGATGAAGTTATTGTTCCGCCATTTACATTTATGGCAACTATAGAAGCGGTTTTATTTATTGGGGCACTTCCTGTATTTGCCGAAATTGACGAAACACTTTGTCTTAGTGCTGAAGGAATTAAAAAAGCAATTACACCAAAAACAAAAGGTGTTTGCTTGGTACACATGTGTGGCGGTATGGCCGATATGGATTCTATCATGAAAGTGGTAAACGAACATAATTTAATTTTGGTAGAGGATGCCGGACAATCTTTTGCATCATCTTACAAAGGAACTGCTACAGGTTTATTTGGCAAAGCCGGATGCTACTCATTCGACTTCTTTAAAATTGCGACTGCCGGAGAAGGCGGCGTAATGGTTACCAACGATGAATCGACTTACAAGAAAGCAGATGTGTATAGCGATCATGGTCACGACCATATTGGCGCAGTTCGAGGCATGGAGCAACATCCTTACTTAGGTTTTAATTACCGCATCTCTGAATTACATGCGGCAGTAGGTGTTGCGCAAACACGCCGAGTGCCTTTAATAAAAGAAAAAAATCGCGCCAATAAAAAATTCATACAAGATTTATTAGCTAAAACACCAGGCATTTCTTTTGCAAAATTAGCTGACCCTGATGGAGATTCTGCAACCTGTTTAAATTTATTATTACCTGATACGGCAACAACGCAACGTGTGGTTGATGAAATGAAAGCTACAGGAGTAGTTGGTTTTGATTACTGGTTTAAAAACATGTATCACTTTATTAATCAGTGGGATCATATTAAAGAATTGCGCACGGTATCTAAACTAACTATCGAACTTGTCGGTGCACCGCAAGATTATAAAAATCTTCAATTGCCAAAAACACAAGAAACTATTGGGCGTTTAATTTCGTTTGGTATAAAATACAAATGGACAGAAGAAGATATGAAAACGCTTGCTTCTAAAATTTCGGATTGTGTTGCCAAAGCAATGAAACCTGTACACGCATAAATGAATTTATCAAAAGAAATATTTTGGGATGTTGATTACTCAAAACTTGATTTTGATAAAAGTGCTAATTGGGTAATTTGTCGGGTTTTAGACAGAGGTTCTTTAAAAGATTGGTTTCAGATTAAAGAAAATTATGGTGTCGAAAAAATACTTTCTGTTGCACAAGACGCAAAATATTTATCAAAAAAAACAATTTATTTTTTAAGCGCTATTTATAATATTCCATTAACCCAGTTTAGATGTTACAACTTGATGCGGTTCCAGCAGGAACAATGGATATATTAGAGATTATAGCAAACCAGCCCTGCTTAAAAGATTTTTATTTGGTTGGCGGCACTTCGCTTGCGCTTCAAATAGGGCACAGACTTTCGGTTGATTTAGATTTCTTTACTTCTGATAAAAAAAACATAACTGATATCGAAAGTGAATTACTTTTTTTAGATGGATTTAAACTAAGTAGTAAAAATAATTACGCGTTGTTTGCCGAATTTAAAGGCGTTAAAGTTGATATATTAAATTACCCGTATAAATTTATTTCAGAGCCAATTAAACACAATGGAATTACACTTTGCAATAAAGAGGATATATGTGCCATGAAGCTTAAAACAGCTATGAACAGAGGGGCGAAGAAAGATTTTTACGATATTTATTTTCTACTGCAAGAATATACTCTTACGCAAATGTTTGAATTGTTTGAAAAAAAATATACTAACATAGAGCCTAATGCTATTATTAGAAGTCTTACTTATTTTGAAGATGCCGAAGAAAGCGAAACCCCTGTTTTGTTAAAAGAAGTATCTTTAACCTGGGAAAAAGTAAAGCAAACCATCATCTCAGAAACTAGAAAAATAGTATAACGCAAAAAAATGCAACACAAAAATTTCAAAAACATAGATAAGGTTACTTACGGCAGAGGCTCTTTCTCGCAATTAGCAGAAACTGTTGAACCTATCCGCAAAGAGAACAAACAGTATTTTGTTTACGTGGTAGATAACTACTTTAAAGAAAAAGATTTATCAAACAAACTACAAAACAAACCTGAGGATTTAATTTATTACATCGATGTTGATCCACACGAACCAACTACCGAGCAAATAGATTCTTTACGAGATGAAATTTTAGCAAAGAAAGGTTTGCCCAGCGGCGTTATTGGTATTGGTGGCGGAAGCATTATGGATATTGCAAAAGCATTATCATTAATGTTAACCAACGAAGGTTCTTCCACTTTATATCAAGGCTTAAACCTCATCAAAAAAGCAAGCGTTTATCATTTGGGTGTGCCAACTATTAGTGGTACAGGTGCTGAGGTTTCTATGACGGCCGTACTGACAGGTCCTGAAAAAAAATTAGGTTTAAAATGCGATTGGACAGTTTTTAATCAGGTAATTCTTGATCCTGAATTAATTGCCAGCGTACCAACCGATTGGTGGTTTTACACCGGAATGGATACTTACATTCATTGTATAGAAAGCGAAACAGGTATTCGTAATAATGCGTTTAGTTTAGCCTACGGCGAGCAATCGTTAAAGCTTTGCAGAGAAATTTATTTAGGTGATAAATCAGGACAAACCGCAGAGAATAATGATAAACTTATGGTTGCTTCTTTAATGGGTGGCTTAAGTTTAACGTATAGCGAGGTTGGTGCTTGTCACGCATTAAGTTATGGCTTATCAAAAATATTGGGTACGCGTCATTGTTATGCAAACTGCATTATTTTCCAACACCTGGGCGATATTTATTTAAAAGGGCATAGTGATTTTATGCAAATGATTGCCAAACATAAAATTGTTCTTCCACAAAATTTAAGTAAAGATTGGAACGAAGAAACCATAACCGCTATGGCAAATGTTTCTTTAAATTTACCGTTTATGTGGCATCACGCCTTTGGCGACAACTGGCAAGAAAAAGTTAATTTAGATTATATTAAAGATTTATTTAGAAGATTATGATAAACAAAAAAATAGTAAAAGTTGGAAATATTGACTGCGGGAGCAACGAATTATTTTTAATCTCAGGTCCGTGTGTGATAGAAGAAGAATCCATTATGATGAAGACTGCCGAGAAATTAAAAGAGGTTTCTGAGCGCATGAAAATTAAAATTATTTACAAATCGTCTTTCCAAAAAGATAACCGCAGTAGTTTAAAATATTACGACGGACCAGGTTTAGATAAAGGCGTAAAATTATTAGCTAAAGTAAAAGAGCAATTTGGTTTTCCAATCTTAACGGATATTCATTACCCTGATCAAGCTGCTGCTGCCGGTGCGGTTTGCGATGTATTGCAAATTCCTGCTTACTTATGTATGCAATCTACCTTGTTGGTGGCTGCTGCAAAAACAGGCAAAGTGGTAAACATAAAACATGGTCAGTTTTTAGCACCCGATAACATGAAACATCCTTTGCAAAAAGTTATTGAAGCCGGAAACGACAATGTTATTCTTACCGAACGCGGCTATACATTTGGTTATAACGATTTAATTGTTGATCCTCGCGCATTTTTTCACTTAAATAATTTGGGCTATCCCGTTGTGTTTGACATCACCCATTGCGTGCGTAAATACGGCATTCCAAGTTCGGATGCTAAAGGTGGTGCAAGAGAATTTTTACCTGTTTTATCTCGTGCAGGAGTAGCAAGTGGCGTTGATGGTATTTTTATTGAAACGCATCCCGAACCTTCAACAGCTTTATGCGATGCGGCTTCTCAGTTATGTGTTTACGATTTAGAAGAATTCTTAAAACCATTAATTGAAATGCACGCGTTGGAAGTAAAATATAGAAAGTAAAAAAATAAACCACATAGATACATAGCAAATCAAAGGAATTGGAAGCTAAGTTTTCTCTAAAAACTAGGTGTCTGTGTGGTGAAAAAATGAAGTGGTTAATTATAACAAATAATAATTGTAATTTTATTCCTTATTAAAATCAATGGAAAGAATAGAAGTTTTAAAGACATACAAAATATTTATTGGCGGACAATTCCCTCGCACCGAAAGTGGAAGATATTATGCCTTACTTGATAAAAACAAAAATAATATTGCCAATATGTGCCTATCGTCTCGTAAAGATTACCGTAATGCTGTAGTTGCTGCACGTGGCGCCTTTGGTGGCTGGAGCGGAAAAACAGCGTTTAACCGTTCGCAAATTTTATACCGTTTAGCAGAAATGTTAGAAGGCCGTAAAGAACAATTTATGGAAGAATTAGTTAAGCAAGGTTCTACAAAGGTTTCGGCTAAAAAAGAAGTAGAATTAAGTATAGATCGTATTGTTTATTACGCTGGTTGGTGCGATAAATACCAACAAATATTAAGTTCGGTTAA
>JBDTJJ010000355.1:0-7672 GCA_039935895.1 Bacteroidia bacterium
ACCTAATTGATCAAATACAACATTAGCTAAAATATATTCTTGCAACACCTCTTGTTGAGATAATACTTCTTTCCATGTTATTAAATGCGCTATACCAACTTCTTCTATTAATTTAATTGTTTCTTCAATATCATTTCCTTTTTTTATAAAAATAATATCTAATGGAATAGCGTATTTTTTATAAAATAAGGCAATTCCTCGTATCATTACATCATTGGCTTTAAAATCAAGCTGTGTGAAATGTTCCGGCTGCTCTTTATCTTTAACCCAGTTAAATCTAGCTACGTTAAAAATTCTTATTTTGGTAGTAGGTTTTTCCGGTATATAATCAGATAATATTTCATCCACCATTAATCCCATCATTCTTCTATCTTCGTCCACCTTAATTTCTTTCAATAATAGGTCTCCATCATTTACAACCCCTAAAGGAGCGTATATAAATCCTATTGCTATTTCAATTGAGTTTCTTTGATCAGAAACTTTTTCAAGATATGCAATCTTAGATTTTGCAAGGTAATATAAATCTGGAAACATATTCCTTGACTTAAAATAAACATCTCCTATTTTATATTTAACTCCTAAAATAGAAAGAGTTAATTTTAAGGAAGTTAAAAATAAACGGCTATTGCAAAGGTTAAATATTTGTTTACTTAAAAATGAATTCCTATTTAATTCTACTAATGTTTTTATTTTAGTCTGATAATATTTATTAATAGGTTTGTAATCAGCAAGAACAGTTAAATCAGAGCCTGTAAAAACACAAATATGTTTAATTGATAAGTATTTTGAAAACCTAATAAAATAACCATTTAAAAAAGCGTAATCACAAGTATTTAATAGTGCAATTATTTTTTTAAATTCAACCGTTTCTTCTACTTCTAAAAAATAATCTGCATTTAAAGGTGCAAAATCAACTATCCAATCTGGGTAAGGAGTAGAAATATTTTTATACCTAAATTCTGGCCTGCATAATTTTTCGGATTCGGTAACAATAAACAAAACCTCATACCCTTTTTTTTTAAACTGACTTGCGATCATAAAAGGGTAATTATTCATATTACCAATAAAACCTATTTTCATTATTTATTAAAAAACTGTAAAATTAAATTTGCAATTAATGCAACTTGTTCGTTGCTTAATTCAAAATACATAGGTAATCTAACCAAACCATCTGTATATCTATCTGATTGAATTAAACTAACGGTATTATTCAAATTAGCCTTGTAATAGGTGCTTTTATTTAAAGATAAATAATGAAATACTGCATGTATTCCTTGCTCTCTTAAATGAGCTATTAATGCTGTACGCTCATCAATATTACGACATACCAAATAAAACATGTGTCCATTATTTGTACCTTCTATTGGTATAAACGGTAACTGAATTCCTTTTTCTTCTAATGGTTTTAGGGCTTGGTAATATTGATTCCAAATTTCTTTTCGGCGGGTTTGTATTCTATCAATATTTTCTAATTGGGCGTATAAAAAAGCGGCAATCATATCGGATGGTAGAAACGAAGAACCAATATCAACCCAACCATATTTATCAACTTCACCTCTAAAAAATTGAGAGCGATTAGTTCCTTTTTCCCTAATAATTTCGGCTCTTTCAATAAAACAATCGTCGTTAATAACCAACATACCACCTTCGCCGGCAATAATGTTTTTTGTTTCGTGAAACGAAAAAGCAGCTAAATGCCCAATAGAACCTAATGGTTTGCCATTATAAAATGAATCAATAGCTTGTGCCGCATCTTCTACAACAAAAAGATTATGTTTGGCTGCCAAAGCCATTATTTTATCCATATCGCAAGCTATGCCTGCATAATGTACCGGTACAATCACTTTTGTTTTAGGAGTAATTAATTTCTCTAACTGCCCAATATCCATATTTGGATTATCCGCATTACTATCTACAAACACTATTTTAGCACCACGTAACACAAAAGCATTTACGGTTGATACAAATGTATAAGCAGGGGCAATTACTTCATCGCCATCTTTTATATCTAACAAAATTGCTGCCATTTCAAGCGCATCTGTGCAACTAGTAGTTAACAATACTTTTTTGAACTTATATTTTTCTTCAAAAAAAGCATGGCACTTTTTAGTAAAAACACCATCGCCAGATATTTTCATTGAGGATACTGCTTCTGCAATATAGTTTGTTTCGTTACCCGAAAAATAAGGAATATTGAATCCTACGTAATTTTTATTTTTCATTTCAGTTATTATAGCATTATAGCTAGCCCAAAGCCAGTTCTTCCGTAATCATTTCCATTGTATAACATATACCTTTGTTCTTCAAAATCAAAAATATAAGGGTAGCAAATCATTTGCGAATCCCATCCTTCGGAGGAAACACCAATTCCTACCTCATTATCTTTTCTACTCCAATCGAATCCATTAATTGATTCAGCATACCCCATTCTATATGTTTCCACTTCTTCACTTGCTCTAAAAGAATACCACATTTTGTATATCTTGTTTTCTTGAATAACTCTTGGTACAGAAAAAGCATACTCATATTTAGACTCATAGTTTATAGCTATTTTACCATGACGTATCCAATTTATTCCGTCATTGGATTCTGCTATTTTTATATTATATTTATGTGTGAGTTTTTCATTTTTTTTCACCCACTCATCACACGATAAATAATACATTAAATATTTATCATCTGTTATTTTAAATACATTGGGCGTAGCTACAAAACAATTATCATAAATACTTCTGTCTAGTATTGGCCCATTAGAAATTTTCTTGAAAGATTTACTAGCTTCATCAAAAAAAGCCATACCTATTGAGTTTCTAAATTGTACCGAAGTTGCTAAATTCCAACCTTGATAGTACAACAGTTTTTTGTCATTGATCTGAATTAATTGGCAACCCATGGTGCCATCTTCGTCAAAAAATCCAACAGCACCCAAATCCAAGACTGGTTCACTTGATATTTCAATTATTTTAAACGGATTATTTATATCAATAATAATCCATGCAATTAATGACTTATTTTGAACATTTCTAGTAGTAAAATAAATTTTAATATAACTCGAATACAATTTTTCAACGAAAGGAACTGCTGCATGTGAACACATCCAAGAAATTTCATTATTTGGTTCAAATATTTTACCTAATTTTTTCCAAATCATTTTATCATCTTATAAAGCAAATACTACAAATTAAACATATCACTCGTTTTATCTAACTTAACTGATTTAGCGGGCACATATACACTTTTTTCTTCCGTATTTTTAGTAATAATTGCGCCAGCACCTATTAATGATTCTTTTGCAATTTTAACTTGATGCCCAAGGGTTGAATTAACACCAATAAAGCAATATGATTCAATATGACAATGACCAGAAACTACTACGTGTGAGCTGATGAAATTGTGACTTTCAATTATACTGTGATGGCCAATATGGTTGCCACTCCACAGGGTTACATTATCCCCAATTTTTACAAATGGCTGTATGGTATTATCTTCAAAAATAAAACAATTATCGCCTGTTTTAAATTGAGATAAATAGGTGCATTTACTACTTATGTATGATACCAACTCATATCCTTTTACTTTTGCCTCATTGTACTTTTTTTCGCGAAGCTTATTCATTTGAGCATAACTCAACGCTATAAATAATTTATAAGAAGAGGGCGGATATGTACTTTCTATATCATCAAACGCAATTAATGGCTTACCTTCATAGGTGCTTTCTTTACAATAAGCTTTGTCAACTGTAAAGGCAACTACATTGTAATTTGAATCGATATCAAAATAATAATTTGCTATTTGCGCAATATCACCTGTGCCAAATATGATTATGTTTTGTTTAGTCATCATTTTCTTACAATAATTGTAAATTCATATAAATTATAATCGTGTAATATGGCTACGTTTTTAGAAAAATTATTTTTACAGTAATCAAACAAAAACAAAGGATCTGCGTAGTACAAATAATCTTTCATAAATTCCTTATCAGAGTATTTAGTAAGTACATTAAACGAGAAGCCTTTAGATGAATGTGCATTTAATTTATGTAAAGTTTCTAAAATATAGTTTAGCCAATCTTTATTCGTATTTTCAAGTCTTACATTAAAAATACCACTTGCTATAACAAAATCATATACATCGTTATCTTCTAATTTTGTAAGCCATTTACTTGAAGTATCATCAGCATACAATTTTAATGCTTCAGCAATCATTTCTTCCGAAATATCTAATCCAATAAAATTAAAATTGATATATTTTTGTTTAAAATAATCATACATCGAACCAAAACCACAGCCGTAATCTAAAACAGAAAAGTTTTGTTTTTCAGTAATAACAGTTGATAATACTTCGAATCTTAATTGTTGTGATTCTACGGAATTCCAATCAACACCTTGAGGCGTTGCGCCATTTTGAATGATTTTTTGCGTGTAGTAAGAATTTACTTGTTTTAAAATTTGATCGCTCATTTAAAATGTCTTCATGTAATTTTTGGCATTATCGCCCACGTTAAAAATCAAATCCAGTACAGATACGTAATGTGAAAATTCTCCAAATAATTGAGGGTACTCAGGATAACCCGAATAATCAAAATAATAAATATCAATATTTTCGTTTAAAAACAATTGTTCATCCATATAATCTTTAGCTGCCGGACCTGTAAAATAAGATGTTGCTCGACATTTTTTACAAATATCAATTAAGCGTTCTGTTTTACCTTCTACTAAATCAAATTCTCGCGAATCAATAACTTTAGTCTTAATATTTAAAATAGAATTGATAGCTTTTATAAAACTGATATTTATGCTGGTTATAGTATTTAATGTTTCATCTTTATAAATACTTTCAAAAACATCTTTATATTGTTTAAAATATTGTGTTTTTGAGTAATTAGCTACAATTGTTTTCCAGTGTTTTTCGCCCCATTGTTTATCAAAAACTTGCGTTTCATTTATTTTTTGAAAAAACTTTCCTTTTACTTCAACAGGAACAGTTAGCCACAATAAACCTTGAGGTGTTTTAATCTGATTTCTATTTCTCCAATCTCTTTTAGTATATTGCATATCATCATACACAACAAACTCATCAACAGCATTAATATTATCAAAATATCCTTTCCAAGGTATATAGTTAGATTGAGTGATTAATACTTTTTTTTTCATCATCTACACTTTCTTAAACATTATCTCCACTCAATATTTGAGAATATTTTATTTTCATCATAATAAAATATTTTTCAAAATATTTGTATGAACATGCGGAAATAAAAATTGCCAAAGAAATACTTAATATATACTGCAATCCAATAAAGTTTAAATTAAGTAACAATAATAGTTTAATTGAAATAAAAATTGCTATTGGGTGAAACATGTAAAGTCCATAGGAGATTTTACCCAAATAAATAAAAAAATTGTTTTCCAAGTTTAATACAGATTTTGGATTAGCTGCCAGATTTATTATAACTATACCAAACAAAATTGCATAAACTTCATAATGAACATATGGAATTTTTAGGCCAACGCTGATAAGAATGACTAATAAAATAATAGTAAACCATTGTACATAATTCTTAAATAAAAAATTGATCGCTGTGTTTTTTTCATGCAAATACAAAGCGAACAAGCCGCCAATAGCCATACAATCAATACTAAATCCTGACCATATACCTGCAACTGTATCTATAACGTCATCATAAAATAAATGTGTTTTCACAAAATTAAATCCAAAAATATTCATAAAAATGTACCCAATAATAATTATATAAAAAAATATTTGTTTCTGTTTAATATATTTCATTAGTAGAGGCCATATTAAATAAAACTGTTCTTCTATACCTACAGACCATGCTTGGGCGGCAAAAGGAACTGGAGAAAACATCGCTAGAGCTACATTTGGAAGAAAAAAAACAAATAAGCAAAATTTTACCGCTAAATCCACAGTAACCAATTTTGATAAATTTCCTAAATGGAAAAACGAAATTTTTGGCAAAATAAAAAAGCCAAGGATAATGATTAAAAAATATAGCGGCCATATTCTTAAAATTCTTCTTATGTAAAAGTCTTTAATGGAAATTGTCTTCGTTTCACGACGTTCTTCCAACAATAAATAAGTAATTAAAAACCCACTTAATACAAAAAATAATATCACTCCTAACTTTCCAATTACTTGAATAGTCGAGTTTTCCCAAAAATTTTTAACTCCAAAAATATTTTTAATTTGTTCCACATGATGTATAATAACCAATAAAGCTGCGATAAAACGTAATCCATTTAAATTTGGGAAATAAATTTTATTCATTAATTGGTAATTTCCCAATTTAATTGAGGTCTTATAAGCCCATTAATTTTACCTAAGTAGCCGGTTTCTCTTTTTATATCTCTAATTTCAAAAGTTAAAAATTCGGCATTGGTATATAAACCGATCATGCTATCTGTATGAAAATATACATTAATTTGATATACATTATCGTTTAAAAAATTTGGTGGAATATGACATAATAATTCAGTAAGATTATTTTTTTTACAAATAAATTTTCCGCCCGACCCAAAAACTGTATCTCCCTTTATTGTTTTTAAATCATACCCCACAGAAATTTTATCTTCATTAGTTTGGTTAATAATTTTAAGTCTAAAGTTAACCGGAGATGTTACATCAATAATTTCAGTAGCACTATTAGAAGAACCGTTTTCAATAGCGGCATACATTATTTTAATATGTTCATTTCCTTCAGCTTCGCCAACATTTTTGTAACTAATTAAACGGTTGTTTGAAGACTCTGCCTGTAAATAGTTTGAAATTACTTTTGTTGTATTGCCTTCCTCTATAATAGAGCCATGCTTCATAGAAATTGTTTTGGTACAAAGTGTTTCTACAGCCGCCATATTATGACTAACAAACAAAACAGTTCTACCTTGCCCGCTAACATCTTTCATTTTGCCCAGGCATTTTTTTTGAAACTCCGCATCGCCAACAGCTAATACTTCATCTACAATTAAAATTTCGGGTTCTAAGTGAGCTGCCACGGCAAAAGCCAAACGTACGTACATACCGCTGCTATAACGTTTTACGGGTGTATCAATATAACGCTCAACACCGCTAAAAGCAACTATTTCATCAAACTTGCTTTTTATTTCGGCTTTGGTCATTCCTAAAATCGCACCATTTAGGTAAATATTTTCTCTTCCGGTTAACTCCGGGTGAAAACCTGTACCTACTTCTAATAAAGCGGCAATACGTCCGCGGACTTTAATATCGCCAACGGTTGGGCCTGTAACACGAGAAAGTATTTTTAATAAGGTTGATTTACCAGCACCGTTTTTACCAATAATACCTAATACTTCGCCTTGTTTAACTTCAAAATTAATATCTTTTATAGCCCAAACTACATCGTTTACGCTGCTTTTTTGTGTTCTATCATTTACAGAGCCAATTTTTAAATAAGGGTCTTCTTTGCCACGCACTTTATGCCACCAGCGGTTAACATCATTGGCTATAGTGCCCGTACCAACCTGCCCGAGGTTATACTGCTTTCCTAAATTTTCTACTTTTATTACGGTGCTCATTTATGTATAATTAATTGCCAATAGCCGGTTTTTGATGAGCCAACCCGCAATAACAAATTCATCTCTTTTAATTTTTTAATATTTTCTTCCACTTTTCTTGAAGATATTCCTATTAAGTC
>JBDTJJ010000356.1:0-7382 GCA_039935895.1 Bacteroidia bacterium
CACCATTTTTGAGGTACTTCTTGAACTTATACTTTTTGATGTTAAACCAACTAACAAAGCAGTATATGTAAAAATTAATAACGTTACAATAATTCTGTAACCTTGGTTTACAGCAGGTTTAAACTCAGCAGCCGGCGTGTATAAAAGCATCAATAATAAAAAAACAGTTATACCTAAAACAATTTTATTTAGGTGTTGTGTTTTTATAATTTGGTTTAATGCTTTAACCGAAAAAATGATTAATAATAGGCTAATCATTAATGAAAAAGTGCGAAAATAATCTCCTGTAAAAGCCCAAAATGCATTACGGAAATAAGGAAACAAAATTGGTAATACAAATAAGCCTGTTAAAATACCGTAAGCAATTTTTTGTTTTTTACTCATACCAACAAATACTTGCGGAAATATTACCAAACATAAAACACCACAATAAAAAAGTGGCGCTTCCAAGTAATTTTGCCAGCCTTTAAAATTGCTTCCTGTGCCAAGCATATCGCTGCCAAAGGCTCTAAAGGTAGTTGTAAACCGAAGCAAGTCGTCGGTAAACGTAAACATAGGTTGATTTTTTAATTTATTGATAAAGCTTGCTTCGCCTCCAACGCGCGGACTTTCCAAGTATTGAAGTATATCCGGAAATAATTGATACGCGCTTAACGCTACAGCCAACAATGCAAAACCGGCTGTTTTTAAAAGGAATGAAAAAAACTTTTTCCAATTTCCCTCATGTAAATCATTATATCTTATTGGCGTGTATATAATTAAAAAAATAGTGTACATAAATAAAAAGAAGGGTTGCAAAAAACTCATGCAGGTTATGCCAACTACAAACCACAGCCATTTTTTGTGATTCAACCATCGTTCAAAACCAAATAAAATTAAAGCAGCATAAACCGCTTCGGTCGAAAAAATACTCCAACAGCCACCTACCATTATATATCCGCAAAAGGCAAATAAAAACGCACCAATATATGCTGAGAAATTATTTACTTTTAACTCCCGTAAATACTTAAAGAAAATAAATCCAGCCAATAAAATTTTTGTAATTTCCATAAAAGCTAAACCATAAGGTAATTTATCTTTACTAAAGAGCATTAAAAAATTAGAAAAAAAATCGCCAAGCCATAAAGGAAAAACATTTTGCCCTAAGCCTTGTGTAAACGACCATGTAGGCACACCATCCGTTTTCATCGCATCAGTTAATTGCACTAACCATGGAAAATAAATATTTATAGAATCACTGCCAATATCTTTAAATAAATATACTTTCTTAAGGCTTATAAAATCTTTAAAAACGATATAACAACCAATCAATAAAGCTGTAAATAATATATATATTTCTTTACCCTGAATTTTAGAAGTATAAAAATCAGTTTCTATCGAAGGATTTTGCAGAACTTCTTTTTGGGCTTTATTTTTTTTTGCCGACATATAAATTAAATGCTATAATTTTCAAAAGTAGAAATACGGCGTTTAATATGCAACTATATAAAAACAGACAAATGCTTCTATTTTATAATTGTAATAGTACCCGAATAAGCATGACTATTATGATAAATATCTCGTAACTCAACTTTCCAAACGTAAACATCTTGCTGGGCTATTCCACCTTTCATTCTTCCGTCCCAACCTTGGTTTGGATTTGTTGTAGTTAGTATTAAATTGCCCCATCTATCGTAAATTGACATTTTAAAAGTATCATTATCCCAACCTGTTCCAACCGGTAAAAAGGTCTCGTTAAAGTTATCTTCATTTGGGGTAAAGGTATTAGCCGCATAAAATGTAAACACATCTTTAATTTGTACTTCGTGTACAACAGTATCAATACAACCTTGCTGGTTTTGTACAATAAGCATTACAAAATAGTTACCCATTGTAGCATATAAATGAGATGGATTTAGGATATTAGAATTACTTAAATCTCCAAAAGACCATTGGTTAGTGGTATTGCCCGATGATTCATTATAAAAATTAATATCTGTATTAAAAATATCTGTTGTAAAAACGGAAGCAGAAAAGGCTGCATTAGGAAAAGGAAATACCGTAACTAAACTGCTCGACGTTACTGTTTTTACACAGCCTGCGGCCGTAGTGTAACTTAAACTAATATTATAACTACCCGCTTTATTATAACAATAAGTTGGCTTTTGATTAAAGGATGTATTTCCATCTCCAAAATTCCATTGCCAATTAGAAAGTAGATTATACGATATATTGGTAAGATTTATGCAAACAGGTTTACAGCCTGAAATAACATTAGGAAGAACAATAACTGGTGCTGGGATATCGGTAACTTTTGCGGTATCTGTTGCATTTTTTATAGTACATCCATCCGATACCGTTACTGTATAAATTATATTACCCTGAGGTATTACTTTTAACGGATTATGAGTTGAATTGGATGGCATCCAGGTATATGTGTAATGACCATTTCCACCCGATACATTAGCTAAAATGCTTATCGTATCAGCCGCACAGGTATTGATGCCATTTGCAGTTACACTTAAAGGAGCTAAAACAGTTATGCTTGCTGTATAAGTTGGCGTAAAACAGCCGTTAGCATCTGTAACAGAAATAGAATAAATACTATCCGCAAGAGGTGTTGTTGTAAAGGATGATCCATTATATCCTCCATTCCAATTGTAAATAAAAGTAGGTGTTCCTCCTGAAATAGTAGGAGCTATAATTATTGATTGACCAATACATGCACTATAATTAAGCACCGATAAAACAGGTCCGTCAATTATATTAATAGTAGCACTATCTCTTACAATACATTGATTTATATTCAAATCTACCCAATAGATACCGCTGTTAAGTGGGGTAATAGATGGACTGGTTGCGCCCGTTGACCAATTATAATTTGTAGCATTTGCTTGCGAAGCACTTAAAACATAATTTGTGTTGCTACATATTGTGGTATCTCTTAAAATATTAATGGTTGGAGGTGTATTAAAAGTTACATGAACTGTATCAGTTTCTTTACAACCAGTTTGTGGCTGAACTTGAACCCAATACGTTCCGGTATTATTTATTGTTATTGATTGATTATTGCTACCCGTTGACCAAGTATATGAAGTAGCGCTTTCTGCACTTAATACAGCTGATGAAGATGTACAAATTATTGTGTCTTTTGTGGTATTGGTAATGAAATTTGTACAACAAATAGATAAAGAAATATCATCTACTACGTAATCGTTACCACAACCTCCAGGTGCATTATTAATCATAACAACATCTACCGAAGTTTGTGAAGAGCCTGTAGTAAAAACAAAACCATATTGTTGCCAGTTTAACAAATTAATACTTGATGATAAAGGCAAATTACCTGAAGATACCGAACCTACTACGGTTCCAGCAGGATATTCAATCTGAAACTTAACATTAGCATAAATATATTGTCCAGCACATACTATTGTGTTAACTGTTGGATCATCATTATTTGATAAATAAGCTGAAAAAACATAGGTAGTATTCGGTACTAATCCTGTAACGTGCCTCGTATAAACTGTGCTTGGCGGATAATCAGCATTTATAACCATCATATAACCGTTTGGATTTCCGGTATGATCACCAATGCGCTGAATATAATCTCCCGCATAGCTTGTTGCACCAGATGGATCGCTTGAATTAGAAATAACGTAACTCCCATTGGGTGGGAACCCAGTAACATAAGGATAATTGGTTAAACCTGCGGCAAGTGCTGGCCCATATAAAGCAGTACCCGAACCAAAATCTTCAAAAAAAACTGCTGTTGCTGTGCTGGTAGGACAAAGTTGTGCATTCATTTCAGAATAAAAGGAAAACAGTAATAATATGAAAGTATATCTCTTAAACGCAATTAATTGCATAGCCAAATGTACAAAAATTCTACAATTTATTCTCCCTACCAGCCCTCAACATCTCGGCGTAAGTCATGTTATTATTAAGGCCATTTATACACATAGCAATGCGTTTGGCTTTAGTAGCATGGGTTTTAGCGCTTTCAATCCATTTACTATAGTAGTTTTGATGCGATTTTGGCAATTTCATAAAAATCATTTTTGCATTTTTATCATCTTCTAAGCAAGCTACTAAATCTGAGGAAATTTTCAGCTCAGCTTTATCTTCTTCTACTTGTAAAATAACTTTTTCTCCTGTGCGAGATTTTTTTATGTTTTTTCTAACTATAGCATTTAACGGCAATATAAAATTGCCTTCGCCCATGGGCAAAATGCTGGTTGCTTTAAAAGAATACGCATCAATGGTACCTTTTATGCGAAATGATTTTTTGCAATTCGGTTTTATTTTATTGGCAATATCTGCCGGAATATTAATATAGGTCCAGCCGGTTTTTTCGCCCTGCTCTTTAAATTTTTGTAAAGTTGCTGTAAACTTTATTACCATAATTTCACACAAAAATAAAGCAATTCTTTTTATAAAAATGTACTTTTACAGCAAAACAAAATTAAAATGAAGGGAAGATTTAATTGGTGGCCAGAGTGGATTAAAAGAAAACATGCGTATGCACAAACTACCGAAAAACAAATGGATGCAGACAGGTTTAATGCTATTTGCGCAGGAACGGGTTTACCTAACATTCATCAAAAATCTACTTTTAAATTTAAAGATGTGGCTGATGGTGCATCTCGTTTTTTAGGTAACTCGCCTTCAGGAGAAAAACCTTTTGCGCGTATTTATACCCGTTTAGGAAATCCTAATACCGAATACTTAGAAAAAGTATTATTTCAGTTAGAATGCGGTCATATTATTGATAACGCTTTAGCAAAAGACGAAAAAACACCAACCATTGCCTCTTTAGTATTTGCATCGGGCATGGCGGCTATTACTACTATTATTATGGGTTTTGTTAAACCAGGCGACGCCATCATTGTTGGTAATGTATATGGCTGCACCGATTCGTTTATGCGCTTTTTGCAAACTCGTTTTGGTATAGAAATACTTTTTACCGATGCTACGAATACCGAAAACGTAAAGTTGCTACTAGAAAAACATCACAATGTTGCGGCTGTATTTATTGAAACACCCGATAATCCAAACATTGCAGTATGCGATATTGAGGCTATTTCTAAATTAACAGAAGCCAGCGAAACCATGCTTATTGTAGATAATACTTTTTGCTCTCCATATTTACAACAACCTTTTCGTTTAGGCGCAGATGTTGTTATCCATTCATTAACTAAATACGTAAACGGGCACTCGGCTTCTATTGCAGGTGCTGCACTTGGTCCGCACGAGTTTTTCAGTAAAGATGTATTTCCTGTTTATAAAGATTTTGGACCAACGCCTTCTCCGTTCGATAGTTGGTTAAACAGCCTTTCTATACAAGATATGGGCGTGCGTATGGAGCACCAATGTGCAACCGCACAAAAATTAGCCGAGTTTTTAGAAGCGCATCCAAAAGTAAACCGAGTTTGGTTTCCGGGTTTAAAAAGCCATCCGCAATATGCAGTAGCGCAAAAACAAATGCGCAATGGCGGTGCCGTAATTTCTTTCGATTTAAAAGGCGGTTACGAAGCTGGTGTAAGTATGATGAATTATTTTGCCCGCCCAGATACGCCTATGGAATTAGCTGTAAGCTTAGGTTCTGTAATTAGTTACATAGAACATCCAGCAAGTATGACTCACTCTGCCATACCTGAAGAAGACAGATGTATACGCGGCATTACAGATTCGTTGGTACGTTTATCAGTTGGTGTAGAGGGTTTTTCTACGTTAAGTAAAGCGTTGGATGAAAGTTTAAAATTGTAAATTAAATCTAATTTTTCTGTTGCATAAAAACAGGCAAAACTTATTGCATCACACCATCTTTCATCAGCAATTGGCGGTCGCTCATGTCGGCTAAATCTTTATTGTGTGTAACAATAACAAAGGTTTGTTGCAGCTTTTCACGAAGTGTAAAAAATAATTTATGTAAATCGTGCGCATTGTTAGTATCCAAATTTCCTGAAGGCTCATCCGCTAAAATAACAGCAGGGTCGTTAATTAAAGCCCTGGCAACGGCCACGCGTTGTTGTTCTCCTCCTGAGAGTTCGGTCGGTTTATGTTCTGTACGATGTGAAACACCTAATAAATTAAGTAATTCGGCAGCTTTGTGTGCCGCTTCTTTTTTAGAAACTCCGGCTATTAAGGCTGGCAAGCAAACATTTTCTATAGCTGTAAATTCCGGTAATAAATGATGAAACTGAAAAACAAAACCAATGTTTTTATTACGAAAAGCAGATAATTTTTTATCAGAAAGAGAAGCTACATCGGTATTATTTATAGAAATTTTTCCGTCGGAAGGTTTATCTAAAGTCCCAATTAATTGTAGCAAGGTTGTTTTACCTGCACCTGAAGCGCCAACAATAGCAACCACTTCGGCTTTATTTATTTGTAACGAAACATTTTTAAGCACCTGCAATGTGCCATAAAATTTATTTATGTTTTGCGCGGTAATCATTACGGAATGTTCATGTATTTGTGTGTTTGTAAAGATACCATCCACCTTGGATTTGCTTTAACATAATCTACAATCATGGGTGTAATTTCGGCATGTTTGCTCCACTCAGGTTGTAAAAATAAGTAGCAATTTTTGTTCACTTTCTTGGCTTCTTCTTCAGCCCAAATAAAATCGTGTTTATTGTAAACGATGATTTTTAACTCGTGTGCTTTATCATAAACTTCTTGCAAAGGCGCCATTGTTTTTTTAGGCGAAAGACAAATCCAGTCCCAATTACCTGTTAGTTTATAAGCACCTGAAGTTTCTATAAAAGTTTCAATATTTTTAGCTTTTAGCTGCTTGGTAAGCTCGTTAAGATTATACATAAGTGGCTCTCCACCTGTAACCACTACCGACTTAGCATTTTCTGCCAAAACATTTTGCAAAACCACATCGGTTTTTGTAAGCGGATGAATAGAAGCATCCCAGCTTTCTTTAACATCGCACCAATGGCAACCAACATCGCAACCACCTAAACGAATAAAATAAGCGGCCTTTCCGGTATTAAAACCTTCGCCTTGTATGGTGTAAAACTGCTCCATAAGCGGAAGCAACGTTCCCTCATCGAGCAGTTTTTTATCTTCGGGTAAAATATTTTTTGTTGTGTACAAGGTTACAAAAATACAGTTTATTTTATTCTTTAATAAGATAAAATAGCAACTCTTGCCAAAACATTTTAATGCTTCAACATAAAATAAATTATTTGATTAAAACTTACTTTTACACGTTTACCGTTATTCATCCCTGGCGTCCATTTTGGCATAAGTTTAATTACACGCAAAGCTTCTTCGTTGCACCCATAACCAATGCCATTTAGTATGGTAGATTTAAGTACATTACCGTTTTCATCAATTATAAAATTTACATACACTTTTCCAGATATATCTGCCTCTCTGGCCATTTC
>JBDTJJ010000357.1:0-8564 GCA_039935895.1 Bacteroidia bacterium
CCAAAATCAGCCGTGTTGCCAGTTACACCATCGGACAATTGGGCTGCAAATTTATGTATTTTTTTTAATTGAAAAAGTTTTTTTAGTAATACACTGGTAATTAAATATTTATCAAAAAAGAAAGCTGCCTTTTGATGCAGCTTCTTTAATAATTGAGGTAGTAAAAAATTTATTTATTTCTAAAAATAAGCTTGTTATCAAAGCTATCCAATACAATTTCTTTGTCTTTTTGTATCGTATCGCCTAATAATTGTTTTGACAACTCGTTAAGCACTTGCTTTTGTATAACACGTTTTACAGGGCGTGCACCAAATTGAGGGTCGAAACCAAGTTGAGCGATCCAATCAATAGCTTCTTCTGTAACCGTCATTTTAATATCCTGCGCAGCTAAACTTTTTATCACGCTTTGTAATTGTATGCGCACAATATCGTTCATATAATTGCGTGATAAAGGCTCAAACATAATTACTTCATCTATACGGTTTAAAAACTCCGGACGAATAGATTTTTTCAATAACTCAAACAACTCGGTTTTTGTTTTAGCAAAAACTTCATCGCGGTTTTTCTCTGTTAACTTTTCAAAGTTTTCTTGTATTAAATGAGAGCCAATGTTAGATGTCATAATAATAATGGTGTTTTTAAAATTCACCATTCTACCTTTGTTGTCAGTCAAGCGTCCATCATCTAATACTTGCAACAAAATATTAAACGTATCCGGGTGTGCTTTTTCAATTTCATCTAACAACACAACGCTATATGGTTTTCTTCTAACAGCTTCTGTTAATTGCCCGCCTTCTTCATAACCTACATATCCCGGAGGCGCACCAATTAATCTACTTACACTATGTTTTTCCTGATACTCACTCATATCAATACGAGTCATCGCATTTTCATTATTAAATAAAACTTCGGCTAAAGCTTTAGCTAATTCGGTTTTACCAACACCGGTAGTTCCTAAAAAGATGAAGGAACCTATTGGGCGTTTCATGTCTTGCAAACCCGCTCTACTTCTACGTACTGCATCAGCAATACTTTCAATAGCTTCATCTTGACCAATAACACGTTTGTGCAATTCAGCTTCTAAGTGCAATAATTTTTCCTTATCGCTTTGCAGCATTTTAGTTACAGGCACGCCTGTCCATGCGCTAATAATACCTGCAATATCTTCGCTATCAACTTCTTCTTTTACAAGCTGACTGCCGCTTGCTTTTTCGGCAGCTAATTTTTGTTCGTACTCAACTAATTTTGCTTCAGAGTCTTTAATTTTTCCGTAACGTATTTCGGCAACCTTACCATAATCGCCATTTTTTTCGGCAGTTGTGGCTTCATGCTTAAACTGTTCAATATCTAATTTTAATTTTTGAACAGTTTCAATTAAATCTTTTTCACCTTGCCAACGCGCTGTTAATGCATTACGCTCATCATTCAAATCAGCTAACTCACGATTAAGCTCTTCTACTTTTTTATTTTCGCCTTCGCGTTTCATCGCTTCGCGCTCAATTTCAAGTTGCATAATTTTTCTATCAGCAGCGTCTAATTCAATAGGTTTAGAGTTTATTTGCATACGCAATTTAGAAGCGGCTTCATCAATTAAATCGATGGCTTTATCTGGCAAGAAACGATCGGAAATATATCGTTGTGATAATTCAACTGCAGCAATAATGGCTTCATCTTTAATACGCACTTTATGATGCGCTTCATATTTTTCTTTAATACCACGCAAGATAGAAATGGCATCTTCTGCCGAAGGCTCATCTACCAACACTTTTTGAAAACGACGCTCAAGCGCTTTATCTTTTTCAATATATTTTTGGTACTCGTTTAAGGTGGTTGCACCAATGGCACGTAACTCGCCACGCGCTAAAGCAGGTTTTAAAATGTTGGCTGCATCCATTGCTCCATCGCCGCTAGCACCTGCGCCAATCAACGTATGTATTTCATCAATAAATAAAATAATATCGCCGTTGGCCGAAATAACTTCTTTTACTACGGCTTTTAAACGCTCTTCAAATTCACCTTTAAATTTTGCACCCGCAATTAACGAACCCATATCTAAAGAAAATATTTGTTTGCTTTTTAAATTTTCGGGTACGTCGCCATCATTAATACGATGTGCTAAACCTTCGGCAATGGCAGTTTTACCAACGCCGGGCTCACCAACTAAAATGGGGTTGTTTTTTGTACGACGAGAAAGTATTTGCAACACACGACGTATTTCTTCATCTCTACCAATTACAGGGTCGAGCTTGCCTTTACGTGCTTGCTCATTTAAGTTGATGGCAAATTTATTTAAGGAGTTGTAAGTTTCTTCTTGCGATTGACTTGTAACACGTTCTCCTTTTCTTAGTTCTACAATAACAGATTTTAAATCTTTTTCGGTAACACCTAAATCTTTCATCATTTTAGAAACAGCATCGCCGCTGGCTAAAATGCCTAATAACAAATGTTCGATAGAAACAAACTCGTCTTTAAATTCTGTTAAGTAACTGGTTGCTTTTGCAATAGTTTGATTGGCGCTGTTTGATAAATAAGGTTGCCCGCCACTTACTTTAGGGTATGAATTTACAATGCTATCTAATGTTTTAGAAAACACTTGCTCGTTAATGCCTAATTTTTTTAAGATGAAAGGCGTAACACTTTCATCTACTTGCAAGATGGATTTTAAAATATGTCCGTTTTCAATGGCTTGTTGTCCGTTCATGGTAGCCATGGTTACCGCTTCCTGAACGGCTTCTTGTGATTTTATAGTGAAGTTATTAAAATTCATAGTTTATTATTTTGATATTGGTTTGTCAAATTAAACTCCAAAACAAAATAACGGAAAAAATGACGTGGAGAAAGTGATATTTAAGTCTAATTGACTTGATTTATATCAGTTTACAGACTATTTAGCAGTTATTGTGTTTGTGTTAGGGATGGAACGAAAATCCTTTGCTGTAATCAGCAAAGATTGAAGTGAGAGCCCGACGGCGCAAAATATTTCTCGACTTCGCTCGAAATGACAAAGCGCCGGAACACCCAACTATTTGATGGGCTTAGTATGATAATTGCGAATTTGATTTACATTACCAACAACTTGGGCTCTAGCATATCTAACATAGCGTATTTTACTCCTTCTCGCCCTAAGCCCGAATCTTTTATTCCGCCGTAAGGCATGTTATCTACTCTAAAAGTTGGCACATCGTTTATAATAACGCCACCAGTTTCAATGTTTTCAAAACAGCAATCAACCTCGCTTACCAAATTAGTAAACACGCCGCACTGCAAACCAAATTTGGTATCGTTTATTAAAAAGATAGCCTCTTCAATAGTATTATATTTTTCTATGCACACAATTGGCCCGAATGCTTCTTCGGCATTAATTTTCATGTTGGTAGTTGTGTTGGTTAAAATAGTTGGCTCCACATAACTGCCTGTGCGTTTACCACCGAGTATTAATTTTGCGCCATCTGCAACGGCTTCGTTAATCCATGTTTCGATACGAATGGCATTATCTTCGTTTATCATAACAGATATATCGGTTGTGGCATCTAATGGATCTCCGTATTTTAATTTTTTAGTCCGCTCGGTAAATTTTTCTATAAAGACATCAAAAATATCTTGCTGAACAAAAAACCGTTGCGCGTGTATGCATATTTGTCCGCTATAAGCAAAGCCACCCATAACACATTTTTCAATTACAGTATCTATATGATCGAGCGATGTTACAATTACGCCAGCATTGCCACCCAATTCAAGAATAACTTTTTTCTTACCGGCTTGTTTTTTCATTTCCCAACCAACCACAGGTGAACCTGTAAACGATAATAAATTAAAACGTTCATCAGTTACAATGGCGTTGCCGCTTGTTCTATCCATGGGTAAAATAGAAACGCTGCCTTTTGGAAGATCTGATCTATCAATAATTTTGGCGAGTTCTAAAGTTGAAAGAGGCGTAGAGCTTGCGGGCTTTAATATAATAGGACAACCGGCTGCAATTGCCGGAGCAATTTTATGTACGGCTAAGTTTAATGGAAAGTTGAACGGTGCAATGCCTGCAACAATACCTATGGGAAAATATTTTACGAGTCCTTCTTTTTTTTCTCCGGCTGGCGTCCAATCTAAACTGATATATTCTTTGGGTAAGCGCTTGCATTCTTCGGCGGCAATAACAAAAGTTTGTGCGGCACGATCTATTTCGCTTAAAGCATATTTTATAGGTTTAGCAGATTCTAATGAAAGTATTTCGGCTAAATGATTTCTATCTTTTTTTATTTCGTCGGCAATGAAAAGTAAAATTTCTTGCTTTTTAAATGAAGGCATTTTTTTAAGAAGCATTAAAACCTCTTGTGCTTTTTTTATAGCGTGATCTAATTCTTTTTCGGTTGCCTGGTATGTAGTTGCAAATTCTTTTTTGGTAAAAGGATTAACCACGTTGAGCATTTTAGTGGTAGCGATAAAATCTCCACCACAATAAATAAGATAGTTCATGTTGTTTGTTTTAGTAAAGGTAAGGAAATGAAAGACGATGAGGTCTTAAAAAATCATAAGTGTTTTATAAGATAATAATATCGTAACGGTATAAAAGTGCGTGCAAATCTTGCGAGAGAAATTTTGCTTTTTTAATGTTGTTTAAGTTTGGGTCTATTAAAAAGTTTTTAGATGTTGTAAAATCTACACCCGAAACATTTGTGTTGGCAAATAACGCGTCGGCAAAATCGCAATTTATCAAAGATGCTTTTGATAAATCTGCCTGCGTAAAATTGGCGCCGTGCATTTTACAGTTTTTAAACCCGCTTTTATTTATTTTCTTTTTATCGAAAGAAGTGTAATCTAAATTGCAGCTCTCGCAGGTAATGCAAAAACCAAAATCTGCTACTTGCGAAAAGTTTGCACCAATTAATTTACAATCAATAAATGTAATATCCTGAAGTTTGCAGTTTCTAAAATAAGCATTGCTGAGGTTGCAGTTTTTAAAAACACAATCTGTAAAATCAATACGTTTTAATTCTCCAAAAACACAATTGCTAAACTCGCAATTATCAAATTCTTCTCTATCGGTTTTCTCAATAGTAAAATTAATGTTTGATATAAGTTCTTTGGTTTTTTTCATAATCTAAAAAACGTTCTCCAACAAATTATCATCAACCAAATTAGGAATAGTAACTTTTAAATTTGGTGTTCTATTCATCTCGCGTTTAATTGCAAACAAGGCCTCTTTGTTGCGCGCCCAAGAACGACGAGCAATTCCATTATTCACATCCCAAAATAACATTTGTTTTAAACGCCTATCTGCATCTTCGCTACCATCAAGCACTAAACCAAAACCACCATTCATTACTTCGCCCCAACCAACGCCACCGCCGTTGTGTAAGCTGATCCATGTAGCACCTCTAAAGGCATCACCTACAAAATTTTGTACAGCCATATCTGCTGTAAATTGCGAGCCATCATAAATATTACTGGTTTCTCTGTAAGGAGAATCCGTACCACTTACATCATGATGATCTCTACCTAAAACAACAGGCGCAGAAATTTTAGTTGAAGCAATGGCTTTGTTGATGGCTTCAGCAATACGAATGCGCGCTTCACTATCAGCATATAAAATACGTGCTTGAGAACCAACCACTAAATTATTTTCCATGGCATTTTTTATCCATGCAATGTTGTCGCTTAGTTGTTGTTTAATTTCTTCGGGAGAATTTTTATACATGTCCTGCAAAACCTCTAAAGCAAGCTCGTCGGTCTTTTTTAAATCGTTTGCATCGGCACTTGTGCACACCCATCTAAACGGACCAAAACCATAATCGAAACACATAGGACCAAGAATATCTTGCACATAACTTTTGTATTTAAATGTTCCATCTGCGTTAACAATATCAGCACCCGCACGAGATGCTTCTAATAAAAATGCATTTCCGTAATCGAAAAAATACATGCCTTTGGCAGCTAATGCATTTACGGCGTTTGCGTGTCGCACCAATGTTTTTTGGACTTCCTTTTTAAATTGATCCGGATTTTCTGCCATCATTTTATTCGATTCTTCTAAAGAAAAACCTGCAGGATAATAACCGCCCGCCCAAGGATTGTGCAACGATGTTTGATCTGTTCCTATATCAACTTTAATATTTTCTTTAACTAAGCGTTCCCATAAATCAACCACATTGCCTTGGTACGCAAGCGATACAGCTTCTTTAGCCGCAGTTGCTTTTTTAATACGAGAAATTAATTCGGTTAAATCTGTATGCAATTCATCTACCCAACCTTGCTCTAAACGTTTAGTAGCTGCCATTGGATTTATTTCTGCCACTACCGAAACAAGCTCAGCAATTTTTCCTGCTTTAGGCTGTGCGCCGCTCATACCGCCTAATCCGCAGGTAACAAAAAGTTTTCCTTTTCTATCTTCTTCGCTTTTAGAAATTTTACGTGCAGCATTCATTACGGTAATAGTCGTGCCGTGTACAATACCTTGCGGACCAATATACATAAACGAACCGGCGGTCATTTGTCCGTATTGCGTAACACCAAGCGCATTAAATTTCTCCCAATCATCGGGCTTGCTGTAATTAGGAATCATCATTCCGTTTGTAATAACCACGCGTGGGGCATCTTTATGCGAAGGGAAAATTCCCATTGGATGACCACTATATAAGGTAAGTGTTTGCTCATCGGTTATAGTTGCTAAATACTGCATCGTTAATAAATACTGTGCCCAATTTTGAAACACAGCGCCATTGCCTCCGTATGTAATTAATTCATGTGGGTGTTGCGCCACAGCATAATCTAAATTATTACTAAGCATGTGCATAATTGCAGCAGCCTGTTTAGATTGATGCGGAAAATCGTTTATTGGGCGAGCATAAATTTTATAATCAGGACGAAAACGATACATATAAATTCGTCCATACGTTTTTAATTCTTCGGCAAATTCTTTAGCTAAAATAGCATGGTGTTTTTTATCGAAATAACGAAGTGCATTTCTAAGTGCTAACTTTTTTTCTGCTTCGTTTAAAATATCTTTTCTTTTTGGTGCGTGATTTAAAGATTTATCAAACGCTTTAACAGCAGGTAATTCAGAGGGAATACCCGCTAAAACTGTTTTTTGAAATTCTTGTGTGGTCATATATTATTATTTATTTTCTTTTTTATCAAACAAACCTGTTTTTTTATTGTAGTTATATGGGCAATGCTTGCAACCACTTTTACAACAATAGCCTCGTTTTAAATGGTACTTTTCGGTAAACACAACGTAGCCTTCTTCGCTTATGTAATAATCTTCGGGGTCTAAATTGGTTAATTTGCTTGAAAACATAACACTCAAATTTACTTATTCTTCAAATGCAGGTAACAAAAAATAGGGTAGTGGTCTGTTAAACTTTCGGGTACGCGTTTGTAATTATTACATGTAAAATCGGGGCTGTGTAAAATATAATCAATACGTAAAAGAGGTAAATTGCCATTATACGTTTTGCCAATACCAATACCAGCTTCTTTAAAGGCATCTTTTAAATTTTTACTTAATACATGGTAAGCAAACGAAGATGGCGTATCATTAAAATCTCCGCATAAAATAATTTTGTATTTGCAGGTTTTTATATGTGCAGCAATCATCTCGGTTTCTTCGGCACGTTTTAAAAATCCGTTTCGTAATCGTTTAATAATATTTTTAGACTCGGTCAGATTAGAATCATTATACTCTTTATTATTTAAGCCATCAATAAATTTATACTCTCTTTTTCCAAAAGAAATAGAAGCCATGTGTGCATTGTAAATTCGAACGGTATCTTTATTAATAAGTACATCGGTATAAATACAAATATTGTTGGATTTTGTATTGAAAACAATTTTTCCTTTTCGTATTATGGGATACTTGGTAAGTGTGGCAACGCCCCAATGATCCCACTTTCGGAGGGTTGTGGTATATTCGGTATGAATATTTTTTGTTTTTAAAAATGAAATTAAAGTATCTGCATTATTATAGTCTTTTGGGTTTTCGGAAGTATAAAACTCTTGCAGGCAAAGTATATCGGGCGATTCGCTTTGCAACATATTAAAAATAATTTTACGCGATTGTTTATTATGCGACCAATTATATAAATCAAACAACATGCAATTATAATCCATCACCTTAATATCTTTATTAGAGACAGGTTTATTAGAGAGTTTTATGTGTACAATACTTAATAGGTTTGGTAGTGTAAAAAAAATGGCAAACCCCGAAAGTAGCACCCACCAGCGCATTTGAATACTCCATAAAATAACAAACAAAATATTTACAATTATTAGTAAAGGGTATGAAATGCCCATAAATGCTAGAGGCCAAAATGTTAGCGGACTAATATATTTAGCCGTAAAGGATAACAAGAGAGCCACTACCGCAAAATAATTTAGCCATAGCACAAGCTGTTTTAAGCTGCTTGATTTTTTAGATATGTTTGTAGGCGCCATCAAAAAAGGAAACACAAATAAACTCTAAAAATAAACACGCACTAAATTTGTGCATAAAAGAATTTTTAGTACATTTGCGCCGTAATTAGGTTGGTCCGGTAGTTCAGCTGGTTAGAATGCCGCCCTGTCACGGCGGA
>JBDTJJ010000358.1:0-8731 GCA_039935895.1 Bacteroidia bacterium
AAAAGCAAGAACCAAATTGTAATAGTCCTAGGCTCTTGTGTTTTAATACTTGTAGCTGTATTTGCCCTATTTATGGCACAGCGTTTAAAACTAACACGACGCCAAAAAACAATAATAGAAAGGCAGAAAGCCATTGTTGATGAAAAACACAAAGAAATAAGCGACAGTATTAATTATGCCGAACGCATACAACGCAGCTTTTTAGCTACTAAACAATTGTTGGATGAAAACCTTTCTTTCCCTTCAGGAAGACCAGCAGGGGCTGACTACTTTGTTTTCTTTCAGCCAAAAGATGTGGTAAGCGGAGATTTTTACTGGGCAGCCAAATTACCTAGCTCTACCGGTAATGGAGAATTTGTTTTAGTTACAGCCGATAGCACGGGGCACGGCGTACCTGGCGCTATTATGAGTATTTTAAACATTAGTTGTTTAAACGAAACTATAAAAGAAGGTTATGTTGAACCGGTTGAAATACTAAACCATACACGAAGTAAGATTATTGAGATACTTAAAAGAGATGGTAGTGCCGAAGGTGGTAAAGATGGTATGGATTGCAGTCTAATAAGTTTTGATTTTGTTAATAACAAGCTTACTTATGCCGCAGCCAACAACCCTATTTGGATTGTAAGAGGAAAAGAATTATTGGAATTTGCGCCCGATAAAATGCCGGTAGGTAAGCATGATAAAGATGCTGTTTCATTTACCCAACATACTATTGAGTTGCAAAAAGAAGATGTAATATATGCTTTAACCGATGGTATGCCCGACCAATTTGGTGGATTAAAAGGAAAGAAGTTTATGTACAAACAATTAAAAGAATTATTGATTTCAATTGCACAATTACCAATGCACGAGCAAAAGGAAAAACTTACTTCTTCGTTAAATAATTGGAGAGGTAATTTAGAGCAGGTAGATGATATTACTTTAATTGGTGTAAGGGTTTAAGCAGTGCTTGAGATGCTAAAAAAAATCAGCAGGGCTTATAGCAAGGCCTAACCCATCCAAATATGGCGATTTTGTAAAATTGTAAAACTAAAAATGGCAAGTATAATTTATACTTGCCATTTAAGAACGTAATACCAAAAAAAGATTAAATGATAATCTCGTCGTCGGCTTCGTTATAAAACTTAAACTGCGTAAAGCCAAATGAAGCCATGCTGCGTATAGTTATTTTGCAGCCGGTATCTTTTTTCCATTTATTAAGTAATGTTTTCCAAAAGAAAAAGCCCTGCCCTTTAGTGATAAACGCCTCAATGTATGGATGCACACAAACAGTAATGGTTTTTAAATTCTGTTCTTGAACAATAAATTTAAGCGCGCTTTCTATCTGTTCTACAAATAAAACGCTTGGTTGTACTTTACCAGTACCGTTACAACTTGGGCAAACCTCTTGAACATCTACGTTCATTTCAGGGCGCACACGTTGGCGAGTAAGTTGTATTAAACCAAATTTACTTGGAGGAAGTATGTTATGTTTAGCCCTATCTGTCTTCATAAACTCTTTGAATTTCTCAAAAAGTTCTCTGCGATACTCGGGGTTACGCATATCAATAAAATCAACTACAATGATGCCGCCCATATCGCGCAACCTAAGTTGACGGGCAATTTCGGCAGCAGCTTCTAAGTTAACTTCTAAAGCATTTTCATCTTGCGAATTGGTAGATTTTGCACGATTTCCGCTGTTAACGTCAATAACGTGTAAAGCTTCGGTATGCTCAACAATTAAATAAGCTCCACTTTTTAAATGCACTGTTTTTCCAAACAGAGATTTAATTTGTTTCTCAATTCCAAAATGGTCAAAAATTGGAATTTTACCATCGTAAGGCTTAATAATACTTAATTGATCGGGTGCAATGTTTTGCAAATACGTAGTAATATCACTATGAATTTGTTTATCGTTAATATAAACGGCCGAGAATTTTTCGTTCAATATATCACGCAACAAAGCATTGGTTCTATCCACTTCGCCAAGCACACGCATAGGAGGTTTTGCGTTTTTAAGCGCTTGAAAACATTCTTCCCACTTAGATACTAAGTCGTTTAAATCGCCTTCAATTTCAGCAACCGTTTTTCCTTCGGCAACGGTACGAATAATAACCCCAAAATTCTTTGGTTTAATATTAGAAACCAGTTCTTTTAATCGTACTTTTTCATCCTGACTTCTAATTTTAGATGAAATAGAAACTTTATCGGCAAAAGGAATCAGCACTAAAAAACGTCCGGCTAAAGAAATCTCGCACGTAACGCGCGGGCCTTTAGCAGAAATAGGTTCTTTGGCAACTTGTATCAAAATATCTTGTCCGCTTTTTACAAGCGTGTTTATTTTGCCATCTTTAGGAATATCTTTTTCGCCTTTAAAATACATCAGGTTAGATGTAGTTTGCTTGCCCGATTTTACTTGTTCAACAAATTTGGTAAGTGTAGAAGCCTGAGGCCCTAAGTCGAGATAATGTAAGAAGGCATCTTTTTCATAGCCAACGTCAATAAACGCGGCATTTAAACCTGTCATTACCTTACCAACCCTGCCTAAGTAAATATCTCCAACCGCCCACTTTAGGTTTCCCTTTTCGCGGTGCAGTTCTATCAAACGCTTGTCATTAAGCAACGCTATAACAATCTCGTCTGAGGTTTTGTTTATAATCAGTTCGTAGTTCACGATAAATATGTTTGAATTAAATATATACACCAAAAGCTGAAAAGATGTTCTCTTTTCAGCGTAAGGCGAATTATTTAAAAGAAATTAATTATTTCTTTTTATGGCGATTTTTTCTCAAACGTTTTTTGCGTTTGTGGGTGGCCATTTTATGACGTTTTCTTTTCTTTCCGCTTGGCATAGAATTTATTTTTGTGCTTTGGTTTAATTACCTCGGCTGGTTAAACATTATTTTTTAGTTTCTTATTTTCTTTTTATTGTCCGCTTTTAAGCTGGATAATATACTTTTTAATCTGCTCTCTAATTTCTTTGTCGGGCGTTAAAGCCACGTATTTTTCTAGTGTCTCAATTGTTTTACTTTTCTCTCCCTTTTTTTCATAAACATCAGCCAAAAATAAATAAGCTTCTAAATATGACGAGTTAATTTTTATAACTTTTTGGTAACGAGCTTCAGCTTTATCAAACTGACCCGATTTTACCGCAAAAGCACCTAAAACCATTTGCACTTGTATGTTTGTGCTATCAGCTAGTTCAACTTCTTTTAGCATTCCAATACCTTTCATTGGGTCGCTACTGCTTTCAACATAACAAGAAGCTAGCTGAATTTTTGCCGCGCTATAGTTTGGCTCAATATCTAGCGATTTATTATAGCAAAAAATAGCACTTTGGTAAAGGCTTTTTGATTGATTTTCATCTTTTACAAAACCTACCGAATAAAAATAGCGGTTACCTGCATCGCACCAAATTTTAGCGGTGTTGATTTTCTCTGCTTTCTTTTGATAATAAAAGCAAGAAGCAACAGGCATTTTTTTGGTATTGAAAAAATCTATCACGGCGTTTATACCTGTGGTATCGGTAGCTTTTTTATCAAGAGTTTCAAATTCTTTTTTGTCTTTTTCGGGCATAGCCGAAATAAGCGCATCTACATATACTTTGGCATCAACAACCTGAGTAGTAGTTTTTTCTGCAATATCTTCGGCTTTTTTAACCGGTTTTTTGTTGGCAATAAATAAAAGAACGAACAGAATGATAGAACAAGCAACTACTGTAATTTGTAGTGTACGGGTATTTTTCATTCTGGTTTATCGCTTACTTTAACGTTTTTCTTAATCTTATCGGCAAATGTTTTGGCAGGTTTAAAAGCAGGTATAAAGTGTGCCGGAATGTGAACAGCTTGGTTTTTAGTAATGTTACGACCTATTTTAGCGGCACGTTTTTTACATAAAAAAGTCCCGAAGCCACGTAGGTAGATGTTTTTACCTTGCGTCATGTTATTTTTAACCACTTTCATAAAAGATTCTACCGTATTAAGCACAATAGTACGTTCTACACCCGTTTTTTCGGCTATTTCATTTACTATGTCTGCTTTTGTCATTTTATAAAATCATTTTAAGAGGGCGCAAATATACACTTTTTTGGGAAAGTGCCTCTGTTTTAAATTAATTTTTGCAGGAAAATTCGTTCTTTTTTGTAGAGATTATCAAGCTTTGACCACAATGACATCTATAATTATAAAAATAAACCATGTAATTAGCTTTCAATTCCTATTTTAGCGTACTTAAAAAACGTTAAATGAATTTAAAAAAACTACTAGCCGCATCTGCTTTGCTGTTGCCTTTATGCAAATTATCGGCGCAAATAACCATTACAAGCGCAGATATGCCAAACTTAAATGATAATATACTGATAAGTGTTAACACCTCATTAGCCAATTTTCATCCCGATTCAACAGGAGCAAACTTTTTGTGGGATTACAGCAATTTAATTCCCGATTCTCAACGCTATGTTAATTTTGTTTCGGCAACAACAACTCCATATACCTTTTTAGCTTTTAATAGCACGTATGGTGTAAGAAATTATACGCCCGATGCCATTCCGTGGTCACTTATTGGCTCTCCTCCTACTAACGTTTACGATTTCTATAAAAAATCGGGATCAGATTATAAGCAGGTCGATCAGGGTTTAACCGAGGCTGGTGCGGCGCTTCCTATTCCTTTTCAAGCAGCAGACAGAGTGTATTCTTTCCCTATGCATTATTTAGGTAAAGATTCCTCAAACTCGGCTTTCGCATTTCCAATACCAAACACGGGTTATTATGCAAAAAAACAAAAGCGCGTAAATAATGTAGATGGCTGGGGAGTTTTAAAAACCCCTTATGGTACTTTTAATGCACTTCGTATAAAATCAATCCTAACTATTTCCGATTCTATTTATATTGATACGGTGCATTTTGGGTTTACCATTCCGCGAGCCATACAATATGAATATAAATGGTTTAGTGCAGGAAGCAAAATACCTATGCTTGAAATTGATGCTACTGCTGCCACCGGAAATAATGTTACCGTTACCCGTGTTAACTGGCAAGATAGCGCTTTTGTCATTAATTTTACCGATCAAAGCTCTTGCCCGCTTGTAAACGAAGGTTCTATAACGGCTAATGTTACAGGAGGTAAACGCCCATTAAACTACTTATGGAATACCGGACAAACAACGCAAACTATTAGCAATCTTTTACCGGGTATGTATAGCGTTACCGTTACAGATGCTAACGGAAGAACCGCTCATGGCGCAGATTCTGTAAAAGTTTTACAAGATTCGAGTTGTGTTATAAACATAAAGTTGGTGGCTACAAAAACTTGTCCGATGGCTAAAAACGGAGCTTTAGTTGCTACACAAACCGGAGGAAGAAACCCCGTAAAATATTTATGGAGTAATGGCGATACCACTAACGCAATCAATAACCTTGCAACCGGAAATTATGATTTAACGGTAACCGATAAATATGGCCGACAAGCTACCGCAACTGGCATGGTTGAAGGCTACACGCAAGATTTAAGTTGCTTAAACATACCAAGTGCTTTTACACCCGATGGAGATGGCACAAACGATACATGGGTTATTCGTAGCTTGAGCGAATACAGCAATTGTAAAGTAGAAATATACAATCAATGGGGTTCTGTAGTTTTTAAATCTACCGGATATGGCACACCTTGGAATGGTAAATATAATGGCGAAGCTGTACCTGCCGGAGCTTATTATTATATCATCAATTTAGAAGATGGTTCAAACACCTACAAAGGCACGGTTACTATTGTTAAATAAATCTATTCTAATCTCCCCATTAGGGAAGAATTAAAAAACATTAAAACATATAAAATGAAAAATATTTTATTCTTTACACTTGGCTTATTATCGTTTGGCGCAATTGCCCAGCAATTACCCGAGTTTAGTCAGTATATAAACAACGATTATTTATTAAACCCTGCCATTGCCGGCACAAAAGATTATACTCCTGTTACGGTTTCTGCCCGTATGCAATGGGTTGGCTTTAATAATGCGCCTAACACTCAAATTGGCAGCATACATGGGGCTGTTACAAAAAATGTAGGCTTAGGTTTTTCGGTTATTAATGCAACTGCCGGACCAACATCATCAACTTCTGTGCAAATGGCATATTCGTATCGTGTAAAACTAAATGAAAACACAAAGCTATCTTTTGGTGTAGCACCTATGATCATTCAGCAATCTTTACAAAAAGATAAAATGACTTTAGACGAACAGAATGATAATACTTTTAACCGTATTAGTGGCAAAACCATGATTGCCGATGTAAATGCAGGTGTTTATTTGTACGGAAAAAAATACTTTGTAAGTCTTTCTGTACCTCAATTATTAGAAAATAAAGTCCGCATGGGCGATGCTTTATTTACAGAAAGATTAAAACGTACTTATGTTTTATACGGTGGTTATGATTTTAATGTGAAACAAAAATTTATGTTAACTCCTTCTGCATTAATTAAAGCTATTGAAGGCGGAGCGCCTGTGCAGTTTGATATAAATTTTAAAGCCACCTACAATAAATTAATTTGGTTGGGAGTTTCTTATAGAAGTTCAACCTCAAAAACGTTTAACGAAGTTGCTGTGGCTACTTTAGGCGTAATGAAATATAACTTTGTGTTTGGTTATTCGTTCGATTATAGTTTAGCGGCTATTAGAACCTATAACTCGGGCTCACACGAAGTGTTTTTAACTTATAGAATTAAATGTAAAAAGAAAGAGGCTGCGCTAAAAGAAGCAACTCAGGCAGAAACACCTGCTACTAAAGAAGAAACTAAGTAGGTACTACTTACTCAATAATTTTTTCATTTTTAAAACTGAAATTTAAATACAATAGAGCCTCGTTGTATATCAAATTTATCTGATGGACTAAACTTAGCTTGCAACGCGGCTTGGCGTGCTTTTGATTTTAAAACACCGCTTGATGTGGTAGTGCCTTTTCCATTAGGATCTGCATCCGTAACATTACCTTGTTTATCAACCGTAATATAAACTACCACTATACCTTCTTCTTTACCATCGCTAACTTTTGGTGGTGGAACTAAAATTTTTCTTCCGCTTAAACTAAAACCAGTTCCACCAGGGCCGTTGCCATGTCCAGTAAAATCTGGGTTATTACCCGTACCACCTTTGCCATGTGTATCGGGGTTTCCATCAGGAGAGCCATCATTACCAGCATGACCGGAATTGCCATCTCCTCCACCCTGCGTTTTATTTTTATTTTTTGTGTAAGCGTTTAATAAGTTTTTAGCAGCTGCGTCCTCTTCATCTTTTTGAATTTCTTCTTTGGTTTTAGTTGGCGTAATTACGGTTTCGTTATTTTTTATTTTAGGATTATCATTTTTCTTTTCTAAAACAGCATCTCCATTTTCAAAAGGCTCATCCTTTGCCTCACTGCTTTCAGTTTTTGGCGTTGAGCTTTTATCAACTACAACACTTGTAGCATCGCCAATACCAGGACCTTCTACGTTACCAGTACCTTCGTTATAAATACCAAAATTTATTTCTTCGCCACCATCTGCGGTAATAGGAAACGGGGGATTAGGCGTTATAATAACATACAAATACAAAAAAAGTATAATTCCCGCTGTAATTAATAGCGTTAAAAAGCCTGCAATAGCTTTATCTTTTTTATTATCTTGTTGTGCAGTTATCATTTTACTTAGCGTTTGTTGGCTTAGTAGCTAATACAGGTTTACATTTTAAACGATCGCATACTTGTAAAATATCTACTTCATCTTGTATAGATAAATCTTTATCTAGGTGCATTACCAAAACAGGATCAACCTTTCCTTTTATTTTATCAGCAATAACGCTTTCTAAATTGGTAATAGAAACTTCGTGATTATCTACATAATACTTTCTATCACTAGTAACGGCAAGATGCACCGGTTTATTGTTCTTGGCAATATCTTGTCGTGGATTAGAGCTTGCCAAATTAACCTTAATAGAATTAGGGCTAACCATGGTTGACAATATCAAAAAGAAAAGCAACAGAAAAAACATAATGTCACTCAACGAATCGGTAGAAACCTCTGCTTCTCGGTGTTTGCCTCGTAAATTTCTCATTTTATTAAGTTTAAGAAGGTTCGTTAAGGATATCTAAAAATTTCATTTTAGTTTCTTCCATTCTGTGAGCCAGTTTATCTAATAATGAATTTAACCAATGGTAACTAATAAAAGCAAACACACCAACTACAATACCGCTACCCGAGCTTATCATTTTTTCATATAATCCGGTAGAGATCACGCTAATTTCAACCGTTCCGGCTAAAGCTATATCATAAAATATTCTTACCACACCAATAATAGTTCCAATAAAACCAAGCATAGGTGCAATACGACCGGTAATATTTAAGATGTTTAACTTCTTTTCTAAATGACCTAATTGTACAGATCCACCTTCGGTCATAGCTTCACGAATTTCGGCAACCGGCTGACCAATACGAGATATTCCTTTTTCTAACATAAAAGCTTCAGGTGTATTTTGTCCTTGGCACATAGCTTTTGCCGATTGTAAATTACCTTGCTTAATTAAACTTTGTATGCCAACCAATAAACCATCGTTTCTTTTAGAGGCTTTCATAATTACAATTAATCTTTCTATTAAAACGTAAATACTTAATACAAGTAAAAAGCACAATGGTATCATCATTGCCCCACCGTTTACAAGCATAGATAGTAAATTAAAACTATCGGGCGGCAGTGCTGTTGGTATTACAGAAGCTGTTGTAGCTACCA
>JBDTJJ010000359.1:0-7368 GCA_039935895.1 Bacteroidia bacterium
GTAGATGGCGTGCAACAAAATGTAATTGACGAGTGTGATGCCGTTATTGAAATTGCGCAAGGTGGCACTAAACACTCGTTAAACATTGCTGTAAGTGCCGGTGTTGTTTTATGGGAGTTTTTTAAAAAACAATTCTAATTTTGACGCCTTAAACGTTGAACACGAACCAAAACCATATTACTCAATTAGACGGGTTGCGCTTTTTTGCCGTAACCTCTGTTATGTTTGCCCATTGGATAAAATGGCAGTTAGATTTTGAACTTATAAAACACGTTCCGTTTACAAATGGTGTAATTTTATTTTTTGTATTAAGTGGTTTCTTAATCACAAAAATTTTATTGATTAATAAAGATAAGTACGAGCAGGCTAATAAAAATAAAACATCACTCATAAAAGTATTTTACATAAGACGTATTTTACGCATTTTCCCCATTTACTACCTCGTAATTTTTGCCACTTTTTTAATTAATTACAGGCTTTCCAGAGAAATATTTCCTTGGTTGGCAACCTTTACTATTAATATTTATCAATCTATCGAAAATTTTAGTGTTGGCGATTTTAACCATTTTTGGTCGCTTGCGGTTGAAGAACAATTTTATTTGTTTTGGCCATGGCTCATTTTATTTACACCACGCAAACATTTCATCAAATTAATTATTGCCATTATTATTTCATCAATTGCTTACAAAGCATACATATTTATTTTTGTACATAAATGGATGGCAGGTAGTTATTTTGTATTAGGCTGTGCCGATGCTTTGGCTATTGGAGCTTTAGTAGCCTACATATCTTTATACAGAGCTGATATTTCAAAAAAACTTTCTTCGGTTTTAGTTTTACTCCCAACTGTTACCGTTTATATACTTACGCGTATAACAACCCTGTACTTTAATTTAGAAAGCGTAAAAAATATTTTAGACGAGTTTTTTTATGCTATTGTAGCAGCCGTAATTGTAAACCGTGCAGCACGACAAGATTTTACCTTTATAGCCAAAGCAATGCTAGAAAATAAGTTTGTAGCTTACTGCGGTAAAATTTCTTACGGCATGTATTTATACCATTTATTTATGCCCTTTATTTACTTTTATTTACAATCAAAAACGGGCTTACATATAGATAATTTATTTTTGTATTTCATCTTCTTGTATGCGTTAACTTTTATTATTTCTCACTTTTCGTGGATACTTATTGAAAAGCCAATTAATAATTTAAAAAATAAAATTCCTTATTTTAAAGATTAATTTAAGGTTTTGGGCGTTCCGGCGCATTTGTCATTTCGAACGAAGTCGAGAAATCTTAAGCGCCGTCGGGCTTTTTGCAGTAAAGCTTTTTTTATTTAGCTCATTGTTCTATTTTTTATATCTGCTTCGCTGAATGCTGAAAAAGCATTCCAAAAAAGGCTTTCTTGCTAAATCCCTAACGCAAACTCTTCATTATTAATTATAAATTACCAAATAACTCAACTATATTTGAGACTGTATTTTAATTTGCATGTGTGTTGAAACGTTTTTGGAATTCTATATCTACTATTGGTGTACAAGCAAGCTACGATGATGCCTTAGTAAAACGAGTTACGCTTAATAATCAGTTTAGTTTTATTGCATTAGTTATATTTCTGTTAAGCGGTATCAACAATTTGACTGCAGGAGATTTCTTTTCTTTTTTTATTATAGAAGGATTTGCTGCCATTTGCTTGCTTAGTTTTTTCATTACAAAAATGCACTACCATAATTTTTCTGTTTCATTTTTGTTTGCATCAATAAGTACAGCCATTTTTTATTTCGATTCTTACTCTGGCGTTAGCTCTGGCGCTTATTTATATTGCTTTCCGTTAATTTTAGCCATTGCTTTTGTATTTGATATCAAAACAGATAAAGCTAAAATATTGTATCACTTTTCGTTAATCATGTTGTTTCTATTAATAAACTTACTCACCAAGCATACCTTATTTGAAAGTAAATTTTTAGATGACGCAAAGCGCAACCAAATGTTTGTATTTAATTTACTTTTTTCAGCATCTGCAGTTGGTTTTTTTATTTACCTCACTATTGTTAATGGTTTAAAAGTTAGCGAACTATACGAACAACGCATTAATGATAGAAATGCTTCCGAAAAAGCCATTCAGCAAGCCTTACACGAAAAAGAAATTTTATTGGCCGAGCTGCATCATCGGGTAAAAAACAATTTAGCCGTTATTGCCAGCTTGTTTAATCTTAAAATTGAAACGATTCAAAACCAAGAAGCAAAAAATATTTTAGTTGAAAGTAAAAACAGGGTGAAATCAATGGCTTTGCTGCACAACAGATTATATAAAAGTAAAAACTTAACTGAAATAAATTTTGAAAATTATACACAAGAGTTAATAGATGAAATTCAGGCTTCTTATCCAACTATTTCAACTGATATTAAAGTAAATACAACTATTAGTGATATAAAACTTAGTGTAAACGTAGCCATACCTTGTGGTTTAATATTAAACGAATTACTAAGCAATTGTTATAAACATGCTTTTATAAACAAGCAAAATGGAGTAATAGATGTTTTATTTACAAGCCATCAAAACCAATTAAAACTAATTGTAAAAGATAATGGTATTGGTTTAAAGCCCGATTACAAAACAGGTGATTCTATTGGGATGACGGTTATACAATCTCTTTGCGAGCAATTAGACGGTACATTTAGTTTTGTAAATGACAACGGAACTCATTTTGAACTAGCCTTTTTAGTAGAAAGAAGTCAACTATAAAAGCAAAAAAAATCCCCACATTGCTGCGAGGATTTTTTAAACCAATAAAAACTAAAATTAAAATCTTTCTAAACCAGAGAAGAAAAAGTTTGCTTCGTTAGCTGCGTTTTCATCGCTATCGCTACCGTGTACTGCATTTGCTGCAATACTTTTTGCAAATAATTTTCTAATAGTTCCTTCGTCAGCTTTAGTTGGATCTGTTGCACCAATTAACGTACGAAAATCTGCTACTGCATTACTTTTTTCTAAAACAGCCGCAACAATTGGTCCGCTGCTCATATAAGTTACTAACTCACCATAAAACGGACGCTCTTTATGAACTTCATAAAATTTACCTGCTTGTTCGTGACTTAAACGCAGGTATTTCATAGCTTTAATAGTAAAGCCAGCTTTGTTAATCATTGCTAAAATTGCGCCGATATTGTTTGCTTCAACCGCATCCGGCTTTAGCATTGTAAACGTTAAGTTTGTTGCCATGTTTTTCTTTTTGGGCTGCAAATATAGTGGTTTTTTGTTAGCGATTTATTTCCATTAAAGAAAATACCCTAGCCACAGATTGCACGGATTACGCAAATAATTTTTGTAAAATTAAGATTAGTGTAATCAGCGGTAAAAAAGCTATAAAAAAAGTCCGATACTATTAAGCACCAGACTTTTTGAAGATTAACTAATTAAATTACTGTTTAGAAGAATCGTATAACTCTTTTAATTTGGCTTTTGTTGTAGTTATTGAAACACGTTGTGCTTCTAAAGTGGCAAGCTGTGTATTAACTTTTGCAGCATCTACATTTTGCTTTTTTAAATCATCAGTTTTTGCCATCAAATCATCTTCTTTGTTTTGATACATTTTCACCAAATCTTTCAATGCTTTTTGCGCGGTATATTTTACATAGGTGTTTTTACCTTTTTCGGTATACGTTTTAATAATAGCTGCACCGCTTAAAACAGTTTCATCTTTAGTACAACGTTTTAAAAATTGCACATAATTATTAATGAAGCCCATGCTTTCAAATCCTGAAAAATTATCTTTTTGTTTTACAAAAAAATCATTATTGGCATCATCACCATAATTAGCATATAAATCCATAATGGTAAAACGAATTTTATCACTGTTTTCATTTTCTAACTCTTTAGATTTTTGCATAGCAGCCTGTGGATTTTCTTTTGCCATATCCTCTAAACCTGCACCCATAACCGCATACGATTTTTCATTAAGAGCCGCCGTGTATATGTCTTTAACCTCAGCGTCTCCAGGGTAATGTTTTACTAAAAAGTTCATAGCTTCTACACGAACCTTTGTTTTTTCATCACTTTGCGCTAGTTTAATCATTAATGGTTTTAATTCTGCCATTTTTGATGCGTCAGCCTCATCTAAAAGTTTAATGGCTTTTATTCTTAAATCAGCCATTTTATCATTTAAGGCAAGTTTAGAAGTTTCGTAAACGGCAACATTATTTACGTTTTGTTTAAAATAATTTAATGCTTCCAATCTATCTAAATACTTTGGTGCATTTTTATATTGATACACATATTCATCAATTGTTTTGTTTTCCGTTTTTACGCAAAGCAATTGTTTCTCGCCATCAAAATTAATTAGCGAAGGTTTTTTATCAGCTGAAAAAGTAAATTCTTCGCTCACTTTTGTAACTGTAATTTGTTCTCTTTTTACCGTTTTAGTTGCTCCGTCTCCAAAATATAAATCAACATAGACAGGCATTTTGTATAGTGGGTTTTCTTCAAAATCTTGTTTTTGTTCAACCTTTACTTTTACTTGTTTTGCAGTTGCATCATAGCTATAAGTAACATCTAATATAGGATGACCGCCAGCCATATACCATTGATTAAAGAACCAATTTAGATCTTGTCCGGTTATTTCTTCAAAGGCCAAACGCAAATCATTTACCTCCCCATTTTTAAATCTGTTTTTTTCTAAATATAATTTTAACGAAGCAAAAAAAGCATCATCACCCACTTGCTTACGAAGCATGTGCAAAATTTGTCCGCCTTTATTGTAGCTAATTCCATCAAACATATCTTCACGATTACTGTATTCAAAACGAATAAGCGGAGGATCTTTTTGAGAAGATTGCGCAATATATCCTTGCATGCTGCCGTAGCTATGCGCATCAGCAGCATCAAGACCGTGTTTGTATTCTTGCCATAAATATTCGCCATAAGTTGCAAAAGATTCATTTAAAGAAAGGTTGCTCCAACTTTCGGCCGTTGCTAAATCTCCAAACCATTGGTGAAATAATTCGTGAGAGATAACGTCTTCACCTTTACTACCGTCCAACATTTCGCGTTCCGTTTGATAAATAAATTCGCCGTGTAAAGTTGCTGAAGTATTTTCCATTGCACCCGAAACATAATCTCTGGCAACAATTTGTGCATATTTTTGCCAAGCAAATGGAGTACCCAAACGAGTTGAATAAAATTCAATCATTTCGGGCGTTAAGCCAAACATAGCTTTGGCAGCGGTTTCATATTCTTTTTCAACATAATAAGAAACTTCTTTTCCTTTCCAAGGCGTATCAAGCACTTTTTTAAATTCGCCAATGCCCATCATTACCAAATAAGTAGAGTGTGGTAAATCCATTTTCCAATGATCGGTACGTGTTCCATCGGTATTTTTTTTGCTGTCGGTTAGCAATCCATTTGATAAGGTTGTGTATTTATTATCAACGGTAATATAAATTTCATCGGTCATTTTTTCATTCGGACTATCTACACACGGAAACCAAACCGAGTTGCTTTGTGTTTCGCCCTGTGTCCAAATTTGAGGCATTTTATTTTTTTCTTCTCCTTTAGGATTAATAAAATATAAACCTTTATCATCTGTAATAGCTTTGCTGCCACCTGTTTTTACCTCGTTTGGCTTTGATTTATAATCAATAAACACGGTGTATTTATCGTTGCGGGTATATTCTTTATCTAAGTCAATTTTTAACGAATCGTTTTCATAAACATATTTTAAATCGGTATTGCCTTTTGCGCCTACTAACTGTATTTTGTAAATATCCATGCCGCGCGCATTTAAATATAATTTTTTTACAGAATAGAAATACGGCTTAATATCTATGGTTGCTTTACCAAACATCCACTGGTTTTGCCAATCGAATTTTACATCCAGTTTTGTATGAAGTATATCATTGCTTTTTGGGTTTGAAGCTTGATAGTTTTTTGGAACCGGCGGCGCCACTTTTTTATCTAAAAAAACGGTATCTGTTTTTACAACAACTGTTTCCGTTTGTTCTTTGCTTTTTTTATTTTTTTTCTGTGCAAAACCTCCGTGAGAGATTACTAAAACCGAAGCCGCACATAGAAATAGTTTTTTATTTAGCATAATATTTAATTTGCCTGCGAATTTGCGATTTTTTAATGATTTAACCTCACTTTTTATACAAGTGGTTGCCTTTTAGGGATAGAAGAATAAAAAACACCATCAAAAAAAGAGGCTGCTTGTGGCAACCTCTTATAGTTTTAATTTTAAGATAGTTTATTTAAGTAAAGTTACCGTACCTGTGTATGATTTACCTTGATGTTTAATTGTGCTTACCTGTATTTTCCAAACATACACATCTTGTTGTAAAATTTCGCTCCCACCTCTATTATTGCGTCTTCCATCCCAGCCGGTATTTATATCATGTGTGGTAAAAATATTATTGCCCCATCTATCAAAAACATACATGGTGAAATTAGAAATACCGTCTGCTTCCGCTTTAAATGTTTCATTTTTTCCATCGCCATTTGGCGTGAAAGCATTAGGCACATATATGGCAAAATCTTCATCAACAACAATTGTTTTAACAGCAGTATCTTTACATCCGTTAGGAGACGTAGTAATTAACGTAATATTATAAATGCCCGAATTAGCGTATGTATAAAGTGGATTAGTTTGATTTGATGTATCTGCAAGGGTTAATGAGTCACCAAAATTCCAATAATATGTAGCTGCGCCACCTGTGGTATATGTTTCATTATTAAAATGCACATCTGGCGTTAAAATGCTTATTGGTTTAGGAAAATAATCAAAATCGGCAACAGGTAAAGGATACGTTAATACACTTGCTGTAGCTGTATTTACACAACCGTTAATATCGGTAAACGTAAGCATAACGGCATTATTACCGGCTCCATTAAAACATGGCTGCGGAGAGGCTGCTGTAGATGTTGCCGGTTGGCCGTTAGCAAATGTCCAGCTATATCCATTTCCAGTTGCAGCTGCATTGTTACTTGTTACTGAATAAGTAACACATTGAGGTGCACATCCTTTAACTATACTTGGTAATAAGCTTACAATAGGCAATGCAGTAGGTTGCACGTTTATGCTTGTTGAACTTGCACAACCATTGCCATCTTGTCCAATTACAGTATATAAAATTGTCGTAGTATTTGTTGGTGCTATAGAAACATTACTACCTACTGAAGGATTTAAATACGTAGTAGGACTCCAAGTATAAGTATTTGCGCCCGTTGCCATTAATATACCTGATGAACCCACACAAACAGGTGTTGCAGAGGCGGTTATTACCGGCTCCATTAAAACATGGCTGCGGAGAGGCTGCTGTAGATGTTGCCGGTTGGCCGTTAGCAAATGTCCAGCTATATCCATTTCCAGTTGC
>JBDTJJ010000360.1:0-6181 GCA_039935895.1 Bacteroidia bacterium
AAATTGAAAATTACTTTGCCGCACAAAAATGGCCGGTCATTGAAGCTAAAAAGTTTTTCAATCACTATCAGAGCAACGGTTGGATGGTAGGCAAAGTAACCATGCAAAATTGGCAAGCATCCGCAGAAAAATGGATGCTAAATAGCCAGTCAGGAAAAACAACCAACCTGCACACCTCAAACAACAAAGATTATGCAGAGCCCTTATGATTACGAAAAAGCAATTACTTATCTCGAAAAAAAAGGTAAGCAAGATTACGGCGCGCACTTCAAAATATTGGAAGTAGATAAACCCATTATCAAAAAACTAATTGCTTACTTTCTAAAAGATGAGATAACCTGCACACAAGAAAAAATCAATTTACAAAAAGGTATTTTGTTAACCGGTCCCGTTGGTTGCGGTAAAACAACACTAATGGCTTTAATGAAAAATTTTAATGATAACACGCAAAGCATTTACATTTTAAAACCTTGCCGGGATATAAGTTTTGAGTTTATAAAAGATGGTTATGATATAATACACCGTTACACACAACAAAGTTTTTACCGGAACGGTAATACAGAATTACCAAAACACTATTGCTTTGATGATTTAGGCACAGAAAACAACCTCAAATACTTTGGTAACGAATGCAACATTATGGCAGAAATTTTACTTAGTAGATACGACCAATTCGTTAGTCGAAAGCTCCTAACTCATCTCACAACCAACCTTTCAGCTTCTGAAATAGAGGCTATCTATGGTAGTCGCATCCGCTCACGCATGCGAGAAATATTTAACTTGATTGCATTTGAAAAACACACAAATGATAAAAGAACCTAGTTGAACTATTAAATCATATATTTGATATAGCAATCAATTATATTTTTTATGGCCGAAAAGAAGCCGCATTTATATTTTAGAAATCCTGTAGAAGGGGTTGTAAAATTCAAGCAAAAAACTAGATTCCCTGGGAAAACCGAAGAAGAGGATGAAAAAGAGGAAAAAAATTATACTCCCATGCGTGATGATTTTATTCGCTCAAGAAATAACTTTATTACGGATAAAAATTTAAGGGAAGAACGACGGAATATACAATTAAACGTTCCTGCTAAAATTGATGTAGTAGAAATCCATTTTTTTGATTTTTTCGATTCTACTTCTTTTGAAGGAAAATATCGGCAATATTTTGGTTTATCACCAATCAAATATCTTGAGTTTAATTCGGTTGTATTATTTGCTGTTATAGATACTGCCGCTTTTGCAAATTTCCTTGAAAATATTCGATTATTTACGGAAACCGTTGACCATTCAGGTGAAGTAACCTATGATACGAGTATAAAATTTATTAAAAAATTCTTTTTTCATGGTACGGATCGCATTAAGCAATATATAGATTTTAAAGAGCATATTGTTTTAAATTTAATTGATAACCCTGAAATATTTACTAATCTAATTTTACCTGTTGAAACATCCTTAATACAGTACTTAAGTCAAAAAAATGTGAATTTTTATCAAGATTTAGCTAATAATCGAATAGAAATAATTATTACAGACGAAGCGCTAGTAAATGAGATACTTAATAATTTTGATGTTATTCAAAGTGCAAATTCTTATTTGTCTGGTGTAATTAGCCCATCAGCTTTTAATACTCCGATACGGTCTTATGGATTTACTATTACAAATGCAACTGATACAACCTTACCTATTATTGGTGTTATTGACACCGGCATAAGTAATCAGTCACCGATAGCAAATATTACTATAAACACAAACAATGATTTTGATATTACAGGAACAACACCTTTGTTGGATAGTGTTAATCACGGCACAGCCGTAGCAACCTTAGCAGCACTTGGAAAAAAATTATATCCAAATCACATTGGTGCTTTCGAGGCGGATGCACGTTTATTATCCATCAAAGTATTAGGAGATCTTAACGGTAGTATTCCACAAGCTGAGATAATTCGGCTAATTAGAGAAGCAAATTTAAGGCATGGAATAAAAATATTTACCTTAACTATTACATATACAACTCCTAAAAAAGAAAATAGCTCTATTTCAGAATATGCTTATTTATTAGATCTGCTTTCATATGAATTAGATGTATTAATTTTTATCTCTGTTGGTAATAATATCAATCTTATGATTAACAATGCAGTAGTAAACTATCCTAATCATTTTGAAAGCGCAGAGGTTAATCTTTTTTCACCTTCTGAAAGTATGAATAATATTAGTATTGGTGCAGTTGCAGGTAACTTGGAAAACAATGATGTCAATTGTATTTCACCCGATGGAAATCATCCTGCAATTTACACAAGAAAATTTCATATTAATTGGACTCACTCATCAATAAACAAAACCCGTGTAAATAGACATTTAGTAAAACCGGATATTGGAAATTTTGGCGGGGATTTAGATGTAAGACTTGACCCTTCTGTTACAGGTATAAAAACAGTAAGTACAAGTCCAGGAGTGTTTTTTAGTAGGGAGGTAGGCACAAGTTATTCTACGCCATTATCTGCTAACCTTGCCGCAAAGTTATTAAAACAGTATCCTAATCTTATTAATTCAATGCAGACTGTAAAGGCATTAATCATTAATTCTGCTGATGCAAAAAGTGTTGGTAACACATTTGATAATCTAGTAAATTTAGATACAGGGCATTTATTAGGTAAGGGTATTCCGGACGATGATAAATGCCTATTCTCAAATGAAAATTCTGTAACTTTTGTTTTGGAAGATACTATTAGGCCCGAGGAAATAAAAGCTTATCCAATTAATATACCCGAATATCTAAATACGGTTGATAAATCAACAGCTTTACTTCAAGTAGATGTAACTCTTTGTTTTAAATTTAAACCCATCCCTAACAGTCATCTTACCTACTGCCCTATTCACATGACCTTTGGTATCTTCAGAAATAAACCGCTGCAAACTCAAGATGCCACTGGCAATAATACAGATGAAGGGCTTAATGGGAATACAATGAAGAATGTTAAGTTTAAAGAGTCTTGGGCACAAGATTATTATTATAAACCAAAATTACTTAGCAATGCGCAAAAAATATCGTTTAACATTAGCAAAAAGGAATTAATTGAAGAGTCTAACTCTTTTAAAATTGCATTAAATGCTAAATTTCATAAATTACTTTCGGCAAATGAAAAACAGAGTTATAATTTAGAACATGCTTTTTCTTTAGTGATTTCAATAAAAGAAAATCCAATTAAGGGTGTGAACACAGGTAATTTATATAATGAGCTTGTTGCTATAAATACAATGGATCTATTAACCTTAATTGATTTAGAAGGAGAAGCAATTGCAGAGGCAGAGTAATTATATGCTTTTTTTACCTTTGAGATTTTTCTTTTCTGCCATAACTAACTCTTTCCAAATAGTTGTATTTATTTTAGCAGTCAAAGGGATAGTATTGTCGATTATTTTATTAAATAAACTTCGTTTTATTGCAGTAATTAATGTTTTTTGAATACTATAATAAGATAACCCTACGGAAGATTTTATAATTGTTTGTGAAATTGTTTTATTATCAAAAGTAAATTTTCCATTCTTTAAAGTTAAAGCGATTAATGCTTCAATTTGTTTTTGATTTGGCAATTCAAATTGAATATTTAAGTCGAACCTTCTTAATAAAGCGTCATCTAACATGCTTTTTTGGTTGGTGGCAGCAATAACAATACTACTTTGAGGCAAATAGTCAAACAATTGTAAAATTGTATTTACAACGCGTTTCATCTCTCCATGGTCTTGGCTATAATCCCTTACTTTCCCTAATGAATCAAATTCGTCAATAAAAATTACACAATCTTCTGCGGCAGCCCTTCTGAATATTTTTGCAAGATTTTTGCTTGTTTCTCCTAATTTAGAAGATACAATCGCACCTAGATTAATTACATACATCATTTTTTGTAATTCCCCTGCTACCACGTAAGAAGCAAGGGTTTTACCACAACCCGAATGCCCATGAAAAAGTATCTTATTAGCTATAGGTAAATCAAAAGACCTTAATAATTCTATTCTTTGATGTTCTTCAATAAAAAACTTTAATTCATTTTTTACAGAGTCATTACATATTAAATTTTCAAATTGATAATCCGAGGTTACTTTTTCAATTATAAACTCATTAACTTCCTTGTCTTCTTCCCTTAAAATATGCTTAGTTGAACCAACTTTAGCTAATCCATTTACTTGTTGATTCCTGATAGTATCTTTAAGTATAGATTGAAGCTGAAGGGCAAAGTTGATTTTTTTTGTTCTTTTAGAATAGTCAATAAGTTCACTTAAAGAAACGAGAAGTTTCTCTTGATCATTTTCAAGACCATATTTAGCAATATCTCTTATGAATTCGGATTGTGTCATTTTATTGCTAATATCTTAAACTATCAAAACAAAACTACGCTTGAATTTTTAGAATTTGAACACAAATATGTTAATCTTTATTGAATAGTACATATTTGAATCAAAAATATCTAGCAAATTGGCTTTTGCAGATGTTTTCTTATTTAAAGGTACGATTAAAAAAGTAAAAATTCTTAATGGTTAATAAAATTATACTTTGTGAATAGGTAAATCGGTGTTCCTTAGCCTGTGCAGGCAAAAATTCGCGCCAAACCAAAATAGCATTTGCTTTTGTATTGCCTTTTAAAGGCATAACGCAAAAGCTATGTTGCCCTGCGGGTTCGTACCTCAGTTTGTCATGTTTTTTGCTTGCTGCACGGGCTTTCGTCACGGCAGCCTTTTTTGTCCTTCAAGCCGCTTCATTCATTTCGCCTACAACGATTGCCGCTTTGCCGGCACGTTTCGGCTGCATTCATTTCAGCCACTTGCAGTCCACCGGCTGCCAACTTATGGCTCGCCTGCATGGTCGTTCGGGCTTCGGGCAAAAGCCTTTGTAATTGCTGATATATTTTTGTTTGTCTTTTGCCCTTGTGTATCTATCGCGTGGCATAAATTAAGGTATCAATTTATTTTTATTGCCACGCTGGCAACAAAGGTCGCAACCGCATTCGTGCCTCATGCTTCTTTGCTTCCACCCTCACTCCACTCGCAGGTGGCTCGCACGCACAACGGATTGCAAACCATTTCATTCGTTCCTCATTCCATTATTTGCAACCGTTCCCAACCGCCAGCCGCAGGCGCTTTTACCTTTTGCCTACATATGAAACTAACATCAAATCATATTCGTTAAAAATGAATATATTTGATTAATCAAAATCAACATGATTAAAAAAGCATTTTCAATAATTATAGTAACAAGTATTGTTATTGGTGCATTTGTAACAAGTTGTAAAAAAGATCCTCCAACTACACCTCTGCCAGTTGTCCCTGTAATAGAAACACCACCTTTACAAATTTCTGTTTATCCTAATCCTTCAAGTGGCAAATTCACCGTTCAAACAAATGCCAACACACAACAAACAGTTAAGATGTTTAGCATGATTGGTAAATTAATTTTTAGCAAAACGATAAACGGTACTACAAGTTTTAACGAAGATAGTTTAGCGTCAGGTGTTTACTTATTAAGTATAACAACCAACACAATCACAACTAACAAGAAAATAGTTATCGTAAAGTAAATATTCTTTATAGGGTTAGTGCAACGTATTAGTTGTATTTCAGTTTATCAAATCAAAAAAAGTTTAGCAAACCGAAGAATAAGGTTCTCGAATACAATAACATAACAATCAAAAAAAGTTCGCAAATTTAGGCGGTAGCGCACAAGCAGCCCTTTCCGGTTTTCAAGGTCAGGCCCTTCGGGTTTTGCTAAAAAAATCTCCACCCTGTGGGTAGTATTTTTTTAGTCAAAAAACTTGACAACCTCGCTATTTACCGCCTTATGGTATTGCTTTCTTTTTTTTCTGTTTTTTTCTTTTGGGTTTATATAATGCGAAGCGTAGCGCAGCATAAATTTTAAATCTACAGCTATGCTTAAATCAAAAATCAAAACCCACAGTATAGGAAAGACCTATACACAAGAACACTTTTTTATTTTAAACAAAGGCAACAATGCCGGAAAACCTTTGCGTAGTTATTGCGCTAATTGCTTTGTGTTTTTAGCCGATGATGCCGAAGAAAGAGAGTTTTACTTTTTTCTTTTCTTAGGGCTATGGGAGCTTGGTTTTTTTCGCCGTTGTTTAATAGGTTCGGTTATTCAGTTTATTCGCATTGGCGATGTAGTTGATAT
>JBDTJJ010000361.1:0-4699 GCA_039935895.1 Bacteroidia bacterium
TTTAGTAAATGGAATTTCTAATACACACCGAAATTATTTAAATGATAACGGGTATGGTTTTATGCTGGGTGATGGAAAGCTTACCAATTACGGACTTGAGCAAATTATAGAAACATTTTATAAATGTAAGTTAACTCAGTGGCTTTGGGCTACGGTTGATTACCAATTTATAATGAACCCAGGTTATAATACAGATAGAGGTCCGGTGCATGTATTTAGTTGCAGGGCGCACGTAGAGTTTTAATATTTTTGTAACATGATTTTATCTATTATAGTAGCTGCCGCAGAAAACAATGTTATCGGAAAAGATAATACCCTTATTTGGGATTTACCTACCGATATGAAATTTTTTAAAGATAAAACCAAAGGTCATCCTATTATTACCGGAAGAAAAAATTACGAATCTATTCCCGAAAAATACCGCCCGTTGCCCGGTAGAACCAATATTGTAGTTACTCGCCAAACAGATTATCATGCGCCCGGAGCTATTGTTGTTAATTCTATTGACGCAGCTATAATATATGCAAAACAACATTTTAAAAACGAAGAAGTATTTGTAATTGGCGGCGCCGAAATTTACAAGCAAACCATTTCTTTGTGTGATAAAATTTACCTTACTCGCATACATCATAGTTTTGAAGGCGATGCGTTTTTTCCTGAACTGACAAGCGATTGGAAATTAACTCATAACGAAGATATTGCTCCCGACGAAAAAAATAAATACCCATTTACCTTTCAAACGTGGGAGAAAATCCACAAATAAAAATAGGTTACTTTTGTATGAATTAAAATCTTATTCGTGCAAAAAATTCTCATTAAAAATATAAAGAAATTAGTCCAGCTAAGAGATGCCGACACGCAAAAAATTGCAGGCAAAGAAATGGATGTACTTCCGTTTTTAGACGATGCGTGGCTAGCTATTGATAATGGCATTATTGCCGATTACGGCTCTATGAGCGATTTTCCGGGCATTGCCGATTGGAAAGATTTACAAGTAATTGATGCCGCAGGTAAAATGGTTTTTCCAACTTGGGTAGATAGTCATACGCATATTGTTTACGCTGGTAGCCGCGAGCAAGAATTTACCGACAGAATTAGAGGCTTATCCTACGAAGAAATTGCCCAGCGTGGTGGTGGTATTTTAAATTCATCCAAAAAATTACAAGACGCATCCATAGAAGAATTATTGCAGCAAGCGCTTCCTCGTTTGCACGAAATTATTTTACAAGGCACGGGTGCAGTAGAAATTAAAAGCGGTTACGGATTAAGTTTAGAAAGCGAATTGAAAATGCTTCGCGTTATTAAAAAAATTAAAGAACTAACCAAACTGACTGTTAAATCAACCTTTTTGGGTGCACACGCATTTCCTTTAGCCTATAAACAAAATAAACGCGGTTATATAGATTTAATTATAAACGAAATGATTCCGGCAGTTGCCGAAGAAAAATTAGCAGAATTTATCGACATCTTTTGCGAACAAAATTATTTCTCATTCGATGAAACTATAGAAATTTTAGAGGCAGGCAGCAAACACGGTTTAACACCAAAAGTACATGCCGAGCAAATGAGCCACAGCGGCGGTGTAGAAGCCGGTGTAAAATGCAAAGCCATAAGCGTAGATCATTTAGAATTTGTAAACGAAGCCGATATAAAGATTCTTTTAAATTCTAAAACCATGCCAACTATTTTACCCGGTGCAGCGTATTTTGTAAGCTTGCCAAACCCACCTGCACGCCAAATGATAGACGCTGGTTTAGCCCTTGCCATTGCCAGCGATTACAATCCCGGCACTAGCCCTACGGGCAACATGAATTTAATGCAAAGCATAGCCTGCATACAATATAAATTAACACCAAACGAAGCCATCAACGCATCAACTATGAATAGTGCTTACGCTATGCGTGTAGAAAAAGAGTTAGGAAGTATTACCATAGGCAAAAAAGCCAATTTATTCATCACAAAACCAATTCCTTCAACCGATTATATTTTGTATTCATTTGGCAGCAACTTAATTGAAACCGTCATTTTAAACGGCGAAGTTTATAAAGGTTAATAAATTTTATGATTGAATTAATGAAACAACTCTAATAATACCTTAATTTCGCATAAATAAAAAATATATAAACATGACACGAGCTTTTGGCGAACTGCATGTTTCAATAACTAAAAAAACAAAATAAAACATGACAACATTAGTAGGAAAAAAAGCTCCTTTTTTTAAAGCAGCAGCAGTTGTAAAAGGAGGAGAAATAGTTGAAGATTTTTCGTTAGATCAATATATCGGAAAAAAATATGTAGTATTTTTCTTTTACCCAAAAGATTTTACGTTCGTATGTCCAACAGAATTACACGCGTTTCAAGAAAAATTAGCTGAATTTGAAAGCAGAGATTGCGCCGTAGTTGCTTGCAGCACCGATACAGAACAAAGCCACTGGGGTTGGTTACAAATGGATAAAAAAGAAGGTGGTATAAAAGGAATCACCTATCCAATAGTTGCTGATACAGCAAAAACTATTTCAACTAACTATGGTGTTTTATTTGGCGATTATGAAGTAGATGAAGAAGATAACTTAGTTGCTACAGGCCCAATGATTGCGTATAGAGGTTTATACTTATTAGATAAAAAAGGTGTAGTTCGTCACATGTTAATTAACGATTTGCCTTTGGGAAGAAACGTTGATGAGGCATTACGTATGGTTGATGCGCTAACTTTTAATGAAGAAAACGGGGAGGTTTGTCCTGCAAATTGGGTTAAAGGTAAAGAAGCTATGAGTGGAAGCCACGAAGGTGTTGCAGCTTACTTAGCTAAACACTAAATCATAAAACATAATAATAAAGACGCCTCTTTTTAGGGGCGTTTTTTTATTTTAGTGGTTCAAAATAAATTTACGTATGAATTCCGTCTATAAAAAGATATTAAGCTACAATGCTAAACGAAACAAAAACTTTGTACATTTAAAATACAAAGCCATTAGCGAAAATCCGCATCGTTTTTTTAGAGGAACTAATCATTTATTTAATGAATATTTGGTAAAAGAAAGTATAGTAAAAAATATTCCTTTTACTTGGACTTGCTCTGATTTACACTTAGAAAACTTTGGAAGTTACAAAGCAGGTAATGGCTTGATTTATTTTGATATAAATGATTTTGACGAAGCCTGCATAGGGCCTTGTACGGTAGATTTAGTGAAGCTTTGCACAAGTGTTTTATTAGTTTCGGAAGATCTGAAATTTTCGGAAGAAGATGCCGATAAGATTTGTAATTCATTTCTAAAATCATATAAAGAGGCTATTTTAACCGGACACGCATCTCGAATTGAAGAGCCCATTGCAACAGGTTTAATTAAAACTTTTTTTGAAAAAGTAGAAAAACGTAATCGTAAAATTTTTTTAAAAGATAGATTGACAAAGCAAAATAAAGAAGTACGTATTAAAACAGATTTTAGACGTTATTATCCATTAGCAAATTCTGAAAAGAAAGTAATTAAAAAATCGCTTAACGATTGGGTTAAAGAAAATAATCGCGATAAAGATTTTTTTACATTTATAGACGCAGCTTTTAGAATTGCAGGCACTGGTAGCTTAGGGCTTAATAGATATTGCGTTTTAGTTAAAGGAAAAGGTAAGCCAGATTATTGTTTGTTGGATATAAAACAACCCGAAAAAACTTCGTTAGAAAAAATATACGCCACTAAACAAGTTAAATTTAATAACCCTGCGCAAATGGTTGTGCAAGCGCAAAGGCGCATGAATGATACCGCTCCGGCAGGCTTTACAACTATTGCTGTAAAAAAAGAATGCTATGTTTTTAAAGAGCATCAACCTCATGAAGATGATTTTACTTTGTTAGATTTTAAAAATGAAAAAACCGATTTTATAAAATTATTAAAAGAGCTTGGCGAACTGGTTGCTTGGGCACAATTGCGCAGCTCTGGTTTAGATGGTACAGCAAATGGAGATGAACTGATTAAATTTGCTAAAACAAATAAAATAGAAAAAGTAATTCCTTGCGCTAAAAAAATGTATAAACAGGTATTGGATGATTATAAAAGTTATATGAAAGATTATACTTCGAAAAAAGCGTAAAAGCATATAATTTTGGATAATTAAAAAAACAAATTACATTTGTAACATAAAATGAAAAAACAAATCTTAAATAATAGCTGGTGGTGGTTCTCAACTAATGTTGTGAACAGCTAAGTTATTATATAGATATCATATAAATTTAAAAGCCCGTTGTTCACAAAACAGCGGGCTTTTTGTTTTTATAATAATTTAAAATTAAGATGAAAAAGATTAAAGTACATACACTCACAAAAAAAATAAGCGGCGATTTGCTTACGCCGGTAGGTATTTATCTCAAAATTAGAGATAGATACAAAGAACCTTTATTGTTAGAGAGTTCTGATTATCATTCTAATAAAAACAGTAAATCGTTTATTTGTTTTGAACCTTTAGCAAGTATTATGGTTAAACATGATGAAGTTGTTTTTATAAATGGAAACGTAATGAATGTACAACCAAAATCAATTTCTTTAAACGAAACTGTTGAAGAGTTTTCTACTTATTTTGAAATTGACAATAAAAAGCAATCGCTTTTTGGTTATACATCTTACGAAGCTTTGCAGTTAATGGAAGATATAAAACTGAAAAAAATTTCTACTGAAACCGATATTCCTTTAGCAATTTATTCATTGTA
>JBDTJJ010000362.1:0-3071 GCA_039935895.1 Bacteroidia bacterium
CCCCACCTCGTCCTCGTTTAGCATAGCGTAACGAGGATGCTTAAACTATGCGTTTGCAACGCATACATAATACTAAAACCATTATATTTGTTTAAATGAGTGGAGATAGATATAGAATAGCAGACCAACAGCAAGTTTATTTTTTAACCTTAACGGTTATTGATTGGGTAGATGTGTTTACCAGGAAAGATTATAAGCTTATCCTAGTAGATTCTTTAAATTATTGCATCAGCAACAAGGGATTAGAAGTGTTTGCATGGGTTATTATGAGTAATCATTTACATATTATGGGTAGAGCTAAAGAAGGGTTTGTGCTCTCGCATATACTTAGAGATTTCAAAAAATTTACATCAAAAGAAATTACAGCTAAAATAATAGAGATAGGAGAAAGCAGAAGAGAATGGTTGCTAAATAAATTTGCCTTTGAAGCAAAACGAACCGGTAGAGCAAAAAACTATAAATTATGGAAAGATGATAACCATGCCATTTGTTTAGAAAAAACCGAATGGGTTTTACAACGCTTAAATTACATTCATCAAAACCCGGTGCGGCAAATGATAGTAAGCAATAGTGAGGAATATATTTTTAGTAGTGCTATAGATTATGCAGATGGAAAAGGATTGGTTAATATTATAAAAATTTACTAAATGGCGTTACAAACGCCCTGCTAATGCATCCTCGTTACGCTGCGCTAAACAAGGACGAGGGGGGAAAAAGAAACCGTTCTTGTATATGATTTTTTTATTGTCCACTAATATGAATTTCCGTTATCGCTATCGAGCATAAAATAATCCTTTATAAGGTACGCTAACCAAATTAGAGGTATCTCCAAAAATTGATTGGTACTCTAAAAGACCAGTAAAAACATTATATCCTTTGTTCTTTGGTTTTACAGTAATCTTAATTATACTGTCGCCAATTGCATTATATGTTTGCACTAAATTATTCATAGTGCCATCTTCGTATAAGTCTCCATATTTAAAAGTAAAGTCTTTTATTCCTTTATGAAGTTGTTTACCATTTATCATTTTAAATTCTATACTTAATTCTGTATTTCCATCAATAGTATCAAGATGGTTTACTTTTATGTACTCAAACCGCTCATAAGTTGGTTTTCCCGTCTCATCAAATTCTGTTCTTAATTTTTCTTTAGCATTAAAAATAATGGAATATGATTGCATCTTACCATTTGGGTAATATGTTATCCAAATACCATTAGCCTCCCCATTTATATTCGTTTCCGTTTCAATTAAATTTTTATTCTCATCATAAGTTTTAGATGGTCCATTAGCCTTTCCATCTAGACAATAGAATTCTTCTCTTAACTTGCCAATAGAATCAAACTCTTTAACGAGGCCTGTTCTTTTATTATTTTCAAAATATGAAAGCCTTTTAAGTTGACCATCTTTATAAAATAGTTTCCATTCTCCTTGAGCGATACCATTTACTACATCATACTCTAAATAACTTCCATCCTTATAATGCTTTGTTCTTTTTCCAGTCATTATTTCTTCAGAATTTTCATTTGAACAGGCTAATAAAAAAAAACTAAATAATATTACAAAAGCTTTTATAAAAAAATTGATTTTCATGAGACAAATATATACTTTTTTAAAAAAAATAAGTTGTTTTTCCTTACGTAATATACTAATACACATTCTCTAACACTTTAAATACTCCATAATCAACTAAAAAGATGCTTTAGAATTCATTCGTGGTACAGGAGCAGTCCTGGATTTAGCATTTGATTTAGCATAATTAAAAGCATTTTTTATAGCCGTGCCAAATTTGGGGTTAGAGGGTTTTATGTGATAATTAGAACCTTCACCACCTTCATTAAATAAATAAATTTCCTTAACTACTTTGGTTTTTGCATTACGGTATATGCGTGATTCCCCAAAATCTTTATATTCATTTTCATCTCCCTCCTGTTGAGTATACCCATTGTTTAATGCTTCTTTAGCTTTCTTAATTGCTTTGTTTTCTCCTTCTTCTTCTGCTAATTTTTTGGCTTCATCTTCACCTTCTTTCATAACTTCTTTAGTTTCCTTGCCTTTTTGATAGCCATATATTGGTTTCAAAATGCCAAGAATATCAGAAATTGTTTGCCCGTCGTGGAAATAAGTTTTTTGTGTTATTGGTTCTTTTCTAATATCTGTTTGAACACCCGTTCTATCCGCACCTGAAGCTCCATGAAAATAATGGTCAGATGTAATATAATCCCAAGCCTCTGAAAACCAACCAGCAGCAGGCTCAGCTCTATTTACATATCCTTTTGGAGTTGAAGGAAAAGTGTTAGGCTTAGGTTTCAGCCTATCTTGAGTAGGTGGCTCTATCTGCATAACCATAGACGGCTGATATGTGGAATTATCTTTTTCCGCGCCATCTAAATCTTTTGACCTTATAACATCATTTTCTGCATAAGCATACGTACTATTAAAAGGATATTCTCCTTCTAAAGGGTCAACGGATAAGAATCTTCCTAAACGAGAGTCGTACATCCTAAGCCCATAATCATACTCTCCACCAGCCCCGTAGGTCTCGTCATCATTTTCTTTACCGTTGAAGCTGTATCTATAATTAGAAGCTGTAAAAGTCCTGCCGTTCATTGGCGCACCGAAGGCATATACAACCATCATTTTCAATTATGGTATAAATCACCATTTCAAAAAATTTATCCGTTGAAAAATTCATATTTAATTAAGTTTTTTTAGATTACTTGTTAAAAGTAATTCATTTATTTAAACGTACAAATTTTACAAGTAGTAGTGAGTAACCTAATATAATAAAAAAACCGCCCCTGTTTACAAAGGCGGTTTATTTTTTGGAGACTACTATTTATAGCTGCTTAACTACAATGCTTGTTACGGCACTCATTAAACCAACGGGGCTGTTGCCAATAACATACATGGCTTTATAATCCCACTCTTGTATGGCAACGCCGGTAGGCAAAGGCGCTACATCTATATAGTCTAACTTTAAGAGGCGGCCTACCAGTACAAAGCCCAGGCCGTCTTTACGGTCGGCATACAAATCTAAAGCGTCAGAAAAACCTTTTACACATTTTATGT
>JBDTJJ010000363.1:0-3116 GCA_039935895.1 Bacteroidia bacterium
TGCTTTAGCAGTCATACCAAGTTTTTTGGCAAGGCTTATAAGAAAAGTTATATCCGACTTTTTATCTGCGTTAATTAGCACTGTTTCCATAATAATTTAATTAAAACTCAAATTTACGCAATTTCGATAAAAATTCAAACACAATTATAAAATGTATGCAAACAACCTATAACATTGTAGTTAATTTTGTAAGTTTTTTGATGGAAAGTATTGCTTAGTAATAAAATTTTACTTAATTTGTTGTTTTTAAATTAACCACATGAATACATACATTAAAGTATTTTTAGTTTTTACAATTATTACACTTACAACATCGTGTTTAAAGAACACTGACCCACAACCAAGTCGTCCCTCCGATCCTATTTTTATAGGCACTCTTACGGGAAAAATTAACTTAACAGACGCTGGTGGGGTTTTACAAACAGGTGTAAGTGTGCATTCAGGCATTAGTGTTTCATTAAGTGATTTTAGTGGCAAAGTTTATACCGCTGTCATAGATAGTAATGGCGAATATGTTGTAAAAAACATTAACACGGGTGCTTATTCAAGCTTTACCGTTACTAAAGCAGGTTATGGTACGGTTAAGCATTATCCTTTCTCATTGTATTTGCAGGCAAATGGAGATACTGCATTTCAAAACTTTTATTTATCACAAATACCAACTAATAATATTAGTAGCACGCAAACCTATACAACCATGGCTGGCAACCCTACTGAAAATATTATCCAAATAAATGGTACGTTTCCTGCTTCTACAGAAAAAACATCTGTAGTTACATTTTTTTCTCGCCCAAATCAAACCTCGGTAGATGGCACAATAGGCAACTATTATACTTATTTTAATGAAGAAGGTTATCCTGCGGGTGCCACTGCTTTTTCTTACACAATATCTTGTTCAAATTTTACTAGAAAAGATGGTTGGGGCTATACTAGTGGAAGTACAGTTTTTTTTGCTACTTACATTTATGGACCATCATCATCGTATTACAATCCTAATGACTATTATTTTCCGGCTCTTAGCAATAATCCCATTATTACGTCTGTAATATTACCTTAAAAAAATTATTTCCCTCTTTTGACAGTAAAATAATGGCATAAAAACAATTGTTTTAAGCTTTAAAAACAGTTATTTCAAGCTTTCCGCTATTTTTGATGCCATCAATAACAAAAGCAAGAAATAAAGAGGTTTTTATTTATATTTGCTCTAAATTGAGGGGTAATAGCATACTTATTTACTACTTAACAAGTATCAAAAAGTAAAACAAAATATACATGACAAAAAAATTTCACTATCTATTACTAGTATTATTTATAGTTTCTGCAAAGTTATTTGCACAAAATAATAAAACAGCTTTACTTGTTAAAGAAGAGGCTTCACTAAAAATAACGTCATTTCTAAATCTCATTCCCGAAGGGAGAGAAAATGAATACGGCTTTGCTAACAGGAGCGATTTTTCGAACGTTAAAATTGAAGAACCTTATCAAATATACTATGTATCGCTTACTAACGATAAACTAATTTTTAATCCAGCAGGTTGGCGCGTGCCGGTTTCGGTTAACAATAAATATGTAACCTTACTTACCGTACAGTTTACTAATGGGAAAGCCGAAGCAGTTGATTTTGGCGGAAATGTACTTGCACAAAAAATAGAAGAGTTTGAAAAATTAAACCCAACCAATGCTAACCAACGTGTTATTATTAGAAATACTTTTTTAAAGCATGATTACATTACTACTAATTATAGTCTTCTATGCAATAATAAAAAGGGTGTAGATTTTATTAATAACGCTTCGGCACAATATATTTATCAGTTAAATGAAGCACAGCCAATAAAAACTGCCATTGGTAGTTTTTACGACGATACCATTAATTTTATAAAAGCTACAACTAAATAAAAAAGATGAAAAAATTACTTTTCCTTATAATCGTAAGCATACAAACACTTGGTGGCTTTTCTGTAAAAGCTCAGGTTTTAACTGTAAATAATAACGAACAATTGTATAATGAATGGTGTTGGGCAGGTTGCTCTAAAACAATACTAGACTATTATGGATTTAGTACTATACAGCAATGCGACATAGCCGAATACACAAGAACCACAGCTACTTTTAATAACTTTGGTAGCGTAGCCTGTTGTGTAGATGCTACCCAGGGTTGTAATTACTGGAACTATAATTATGGTTCGGCAGGCAGTATTCAAGATATTTTAATTCATTTTGGTAATATTCAAAACACAGGAATGGCTAACGCATTAACGCTTGCCGAAATTACTACCGAAATTCAAAACAATAGATTGTTTGTTATTCGCTGGGGCTGGTCGGGCGGCGGGGGGCATTTTATTGTTGGGCACGGCGTAAGCGGAAATAATGTTTATTTTATGAACCCTTGGTTTGGCGAAGGATTACATATTGGAACGTATAATTTTATGTTGAGCGGCGTAGATAACACAAGTACAGATACACATACTTGGACACATACAAATACAATTACAGCTAGCACTACAACATCACTTAATGAATTAAAAAATAGTAATCAAAACGGAATATCTGTTTACCCCAACCCAAGCACTGGCAATTTTATTATTGAAACAAATGCTACAACAAAACAAAGCATACAAGTTTATGATATTGATGGTAGATTAGTTTTAACGCAAAATATAATTGGAAAAACAAGTATTGATGCAAACAGTTTAAGGGCAGGTATTTATAATGTAAGTATTATTGGTAACAAAGGTGTTGTAAACCAACGAATAATAATTGCCAAATAAGCTTACCTATTTTTTTTGGTGTACAAATAATTATATGTTTGTAAATATTTATTTTGGTTATTTAAACTGATAAGTTTTTGCCACTTATAAAACAACGACTAAATATTATTATGAAAAATACACAAACCCTTTTAACAATACCCAAAAAATACATTGATTTATTGGGACAAGAACAAGCCTTAAAAATACTAACCTTATTTGCTGAAATTGAGGCGGGCAAATATGATAAGAAAGAAATTCACTCTTTTAAGTTAACTACTTTAAATCATCCTATTTTTATTCGTGCTATCAAAGCCGATATGCAATCGTTTGTTAACACCTTCATCGATCCTTATCTCGACAAAAAAT